>NZ_JBHYIQ010000063.1:8031-58820 GCF_042739895.1 Amycolatopsis sp. NPDC059021 | reverse complement strand
AGCCTCTGGCTGGCGGTGTGGGGGTGGGGGGCGCGCGGGCGCCCGGCCGCCGCCGGCCCGCCCGCGCGCGCCGCCGCGCCCGCCCCCCCCCCGAGACCAGCTCCGGCCTCTGGGTGGGCCGGACCTTCGAAGCCACGCGCGACCCGGCACTCACACCGGTCGCGCGTGGCTCTTGTCTGTACGGCGCCGGACGAGCACCGTCCGGCCGACACCGGTCAGCACGACCAGCGCCCAGACCACGGCGAGCGTGAGCAGCAGTCCGGCGCCGGGATGCCCGTCGTGCAGCCCAGGCATCGGAGGATTGCCGTAGGGCCGCCACAACAGCGGAAACGCCAGCAGCCCCAGCACCCCGCTGAAAGCGGCCCCGGTCAGCACCGGCGCTCGCCACAACGGTGGCACGAGGCGGCTCACGCCGAGCCCGGCGAGACCGACCACCGGCGCGATCACCGCGTCGTGCACCAGCGGGCTGCCGACGAGCCAGCCGAGCGTGCCGATCACGTCGGCGCGGAGCGGGAAAAGGTACTCGCCGAACAGGATCGCGCCCCAGGCCAGCGCGGCGAGCCCGGGAAGGAGCAGGAGCACACGGGTCGTTTTCACCAGACCTCCAGCTTCGAGACCCACTTCGTCTGCAGGACACCGGGACGGCTCGGCGCGATGATCCGGCAGGGAAAGCCGTGGTCCAGGTCGAGCACCTCGCCGTTGAGTTCGAGCGCGAGCAGCGTCAACGCGTCCGCCGTGTGCTCGCCGGGCAGCACGCTCACGCCGTACAGCCCGGAACGCTCCAAAGAGGACACTCGTACCGTCGCGCCTGGTTGCGCGCCAACGGCCGTGAGCAGCGTCGGAAAGGCGACACCGCGCCAGATGGCCGATTGGCTCCAGCCCTCGACGCAGGCGATCGGCAGTTCGGCCGTGGTCTGCGGGAGTGCGCGGAGTTCGGCGAGCGAGAACGTCCGCGTCCCGGCCGAGGTCACCACGGACAGCTGCCACGTCGTGGCTTGCGCCGCCTGGACCACGCCCGCGGCGGTGGCGGTGCGATTCACCGGCAGCCCCTGGGTTCCGTTGCCCGTGCGCCACGACAGCCCAGAAACGTTACGCAGCAACGGAACCGTCGCGCCCGCCGTCGCGACCACGGACACCCCGGCGGTCAGCCACGTGGTGCGCAGGAACCCGCGCCGGGACAATCCGGCCGACGGCGGTTCGGGATCATCGGCCGGTCGACGTGTCAGTGCCCGGCGGATGACGGGGAGTTTCACCGCGATGTGCACCAGGATCGACCCGATCGCCACCCACGCGACGGCGTAGTGCACCTGCGGGAAGTAGAACGTCCACGGGTAGTTCTGCGCGACGTTGAGCAGACCGGTGGTCAGCTCGAAGAACGCGGCTGCGGACAGCACCAGGATCGACAGCCGCTCCACCGCGTGCGGGATCGACCGCACGAGCGGCTTGCCGAACAGCTTCGGATAGACGCTCCACAGTTTCGCCAGCAGCAGCGGGATCGACGCGACACCGGCGACGACATGCAACCCTTGGGTGACGCGGTAGAGCCAGATCGGCCTGCTGGGCCAGAGGAACCACTCCGGCGGATGCTGGATGAGGTGACTGAGCAGTCCGGTCACGAAGCACGTGGTGAACGTGATCGCCAGCCACAGCCCGACCCGTGCCGTCACCCGCGGCGAGTGGGCCGCGGCCGTGAAACGTTCTTCATCCGGAACCGGCAGCCGTTTCATACCTTCTCCAGCCGTGCGAACCAGCGATGTCCGTGACGGGCGATCCAGGCGACGTGGAGTCCGGCGGTCGCCGCGACCTCGGTGATCCGGTCCGCGCCGACCCACGCCCAGGTGAACCACCGGCCCTCGGGACGGCCGGGCAGCAGCCGCACCCGTTCGTGCCGGAGGCCGAAGCCCGGTGGGTCGAGCTCGACCAGGACGTCGCCGTCCTCGGCGATGAGCGCCGCGGTGCGCTGGAGCAACGCCGCGGGCTCGCCGCCGATGCCGATGTTGCCGTCCGCGAGCAGCGCGTGCCGCCAGCGGCCTTCGCCGGGCATGCGGTCGAAAACGCTGCGGCACAAGGCAACCCCGCCGCGCTGGTGGGTCAGCCGGACCGCGGTCGGTGAACTGTCGACGCCGAGCGAGGCGACACCCCGCCGGGTCAGCGCCGCGGTGAGCCGCCCCGGTCCACAGCCGATGTCGAGGGTCGGCCCGGTGCAGGCGTCGAGCAGCACGTCGTCCCCGGGGCACGGCCGGCCGGTCCAGCGTTCCACCGGCAGTTCGACCCGCTCGCCGTTCGCGAGCTCCAGCCAGCACCGGTGGCCGAGCAGACCGTGGTCGAACTCCGTGCCCGTCTTCATCGGACGGGTACCGGAAGCACGGCGACCTCGGCGACTGCGCGGGCGAATCGGCTTCCCGGGCACAGCGCGGCCACATGGTGGGCATCGGCGATGGTGTCCACATCGGACAGTGTGCTGACCGGAGTGACGGACAAGCCGGAGACGGCCAGCGCCTGCCGGGTCCGCTCGCCGGTGTCCGGCCGCGACATGGGGACGTCGGTGAGAACGCGCGCTTCGAGCGGGTCGCGCAGTCCGAGCGCCCACCATCCGCCGTCCTCGGCGAGGCCCAGTGCCGCCTCGGATTCCTTGCGCAGCAGGGAAGTCATCGCGCTCTCGAAGAGGCCGGGCGCGACCTGCGGGGTGTCCATGCCGATCTGCAGCACAGGGAGCCCGGGGTATGCGGCAGCGGTGTCGGCGTGAGCGTTGGCGAGCCGCTCACCGAAATCACCACCCCGCTGGGCGATGACCGTGACCTCGCTCAGCGCCTCGGCGATCTCCGCGCCTCGGGCGGCATCGCCGAGGTCACCGGTCATCGCCACCACCGGCACGGCACCGGAGGTCGCGCGGACTGCGGCGAGCGTGTCGAGCAAGGCGGCCGCGGCGATCCCGGCCGCTTGGGCCGCGGTGGCCGGGGGACACAGCCGGGTCTTCGCGAACCCCGGCACGGGCGCTTTCGCCACCACCAGCAGACAGAACCGGGCGGTCATCGGGCCAGCACCCGCCCGAAATCCCGGACCGCGCGCAGCGTGCCGCGCACGGAACCCGACACCTTCGATTTCGTCCCGGCAGCTCGTTCGCCGTAGCTGACGTCGAACTCGCGCACATGCCATCCCGCACGCTGCGCCTTGACCAGCAGTTCGAGCGGATACCCGAAAGCGCGGTCGACGACACCGAGATCGAGCAGAGCCTGCCGGTGCGCGGCCCGCAGCGGCGCGATGTCGCGCACCGGGAGACCCCGGCTCCGCAACAGCAGCGACAGCGCCGCGTTGCCTGCCCGCGCGTGCCACGGCCACGCCCGGGGGCTGGTCGGCACCCGCCTGCCGACAGCGAGATCCGTGCCCGAGCGCACCGCCTCGACCAAACGCGGCAGGTCGGCGAGATCGAGTGAGCCGTCCGCGTCGGCGAAACACACGATGTCCGCCGTGGCGCACTCCAATCCGGTATGCACGGCCGCGCCGTAACCTCGCCGGGGCTCGTGGACGACCTTCGCGCCGTACGCGGCGGCGATCTCGGGCGACCCGTCGGCCGAGCCGTTGTCGACGACAATGGCCCGGTAACCCGGCGGCAGCCCGCCCAGGACAGCTGGGAGCGCCCCGGCCTCGTCCAGGCACGGGAGCACGACATCCACCTCGAATTCCCTCACGCCTCGTACGGTAAGTCCAGGATGGACGGTGTGAAATCCTTGCGCTGCTTACCAAAATGTGACGGCGGGCGAATTCTTACCGACCGGTGACGGATCGCCGCGAGACCCGGTGGACGGTGCGGAACGGGGCTAAGGTGCCGGTGATGAGCGAGTCGATTCCGGCCGCCCAGGTCGCCGACGCGCCGGGCCCGCCCGCGCCTGTCCGAACCCGCCGGTTCCCCCGCGCCGACCTGATCGCCGTCGGCGCGGCTCTCCTGGTGATCGCCGCGGCCACCGCGGTGGGGCTGTACTACAACCGGCCGGGTTCCGGGGTGGTCATCTACGCCCAGGCACCGCCGTTGTTCGCGGTCTGGCTGTCGCATGTCGGGCCGGGCTCGGTCTTCGCCGTGCTGATCGCCTTCGCCGTCGTGGCGTGGGGACCGGCGCTCGCTGCCCGGCTGCCGTGGCGTCGCGCGCTCGCCGTCGGCTATCTCGGGTCGCTGGGCTGGACGTTCTCGCTGGCCATGGTCGACGGCTGGACGCGCGGATTCACCGGACGGCTCACGACACCGGACGAATACCTGCACGAGGTACCCGGGATCACCGACATCCCGCGCATGCTGCGGGAATTCTCCTCGCGCATCCTCGATTTCCAGCCGAATTCCTGGACAACCCACGTGTCGGGGCACCCGCCCGGCGCCACCCTCGTGTTCGTCTGGCTCGACCGCTTCGGCCTGCATGGTGGCGCTTGGGCCTCGACGCTCGTCGTCCTCGTGGGCGGTCTCGTCGCGGTCGCCGTACCGGCCACCGTGTCGCTGCTCGGACGTCCCGACGCTGCTCGCGCGGTACTGCCCTTCGCCGTGCTGAGCCCGGCCGCGGTGTGGATGGGCGTCTCCGCCGACGGCCTCTTCGCCGGAGTCACCGCGACCGGCGTCGCCCTGCTGGCGCTCGCGGCAGCCGGATTCACGCGGGGCCGCCGCTACGCCGCGCCCTCGGCCCTCGCGGCGGGAGTGCTGCTGGGGTTCGGGATCTTCCTGTCCTACGGGCTGGTGCTGCTGGGGCTGGTGGCTCTCGTGGTGGCCGTGCTGGGCAGGCAATGGGGCGCGGCCGCGCTCGCCTTGGCCGCCGCTCTGGGTGTCGTCGCGGCCTTCGCCGTCGCCGGCTTCTGGTGGCTGGACGGATATCACCTGGTCGTCGAGCGGTACTACCAGGGCATCGCCACGCTGAGGCCGTATTCGTACTGGGTGTGGGCCGACCTGGCCGCGGTGGCCATCGCCGCGGGACCCGCCCTCATCGCTGCCGCCCGGCGCGGTGTCACCGAGGTGTTCCTGCCGAAACCGCGGTGGTCCCGACTGCGTGACCCGGTGCTGCTGATCGGGCTCGCCGCACTGCTCACGATCGTGGCGGCGGATGTCTCCGGCCTGTCGAAGGCGGAGGTCGAACGGATCTGGCTACCGTTCGTGGCGTGGGTGCTGCCGCTGACCGCGTTGCTGCCATTCCCAGCCCGCCGCTGGTGGCTGGCCGGGCAGGCGATGACGGCGCTGGCGGTCAACCATCTGCTGCTGACGAGCTGGTGAGGGGATGTCGATGACCGAACAACCCGGCCGGGTGCTCGTGGTGGACGACGACGAGACCGTCCGCGACGTCGTGCGGCGCTACCTCGAAGTCGCCGGCTTCACCGTCGACATGGCGGGCGACGGCGCCGAGGGACTGGCGAAGTTCGCGAGCCAGGAGCCGGACCTGGTCGTGCTCGACGTCATGATGCCCGGCGTCAACGGACTCGAGGTGTGCCGCAGGCTCCGGCAGCTGAGCCAGGTGCCGATCGTCATGCTCACCGCACTCGGCGAGGAGGAGAACCGGATCGCCGGTCTCCAGCTCGGCGCCGACGACTACGTCACGAAACCCTTCAGCCCCAAGGAACTCGCGTTGCGGGTGACGTCCGTGTTGCGCCGCGCGCGGATGCCACAGCCGCAGCCCGCCACCGCGGAACTCGCCGACGGCAACCTCCGGCTGCAGATGCCCGCCCGGTACGCCACCCTCGACGGCGCCGAACTGCCGCTGACCACCCGCGAGTTCGACCTGCTCGCCTTCTTCCTCGCCCACCCCGGTGTCGCCTTCTCCCGCGCCGACCTGCTGGAGAAGGTGTGGGGCTGGGACTTCGGCGATCAGTCCACTGTGACCGTCCACGTGCGACGGTTGCGGGAAAAGATCGAACGGGACCCGGCGAAACCCGTCCGCGTGGCGACGGTGTGGGGCGTCGGCTACCGCTACGACCGGATACAGCCATGATCGAACCCAGCGAGTCCTTCAGCGCCATGCTGGCGCACGTCTGGCACATCCTGCCGGTCGCGCTGCTGTTCTCACTGCCGGTCGCGATACTCGGCGGCGTCGTGCTCTATGTGCTGCGCCGCGGCTCGCTCGCCAGCACGCTGACCGTGCTCGTGCTGATCCCGGTGCTCGCCACCCTCGTCGGCGTGCTCGGCGTCAGCGGGTTCATGTTCACCCCGGCCCTGACCACGATGGCACTGGTATGCCTGCTCGTCGCACTGATCACCGTGCCCGCCGCGATCGTGCTGGGCCGGGCCATCGCGCGTCGCAGCGTTTGGGAACGGGAGGCCCGTGAGCGCGAACGGGCCGCCGAGGCCTCGCGCCGCGAACTCGTCGCGTGGATCAGCCACGACCTGCGCAGCCCCCTGGCAGGAATCCAGGCGATGGCCGAGGCGCTCGCGGACGGAGTCGTCTCCGAGCGCGCCGAGGTGACCGAGTACGCCCAGCGCATCGCCGGCGAGACCACCCGGCTGTCCGGCATGGTCGGCGACCTGTTCGAGCTGTCCCGGATCACCGCGGGTGCCTTGCGGCTGACCATGTCCGCGGTGCCGCTACGCGACGTCGTGAGCGACGCGGTCGCCGCGCAAGCACCGGTGGCCCAGCGCAAACACGTGCGGGTGCTGGAAAACGCCGATGCCTGGCCGGTGGTCTCCGGCAGCGACCCCGAACTCGCGCGGATCGTGCGGAACCTGGTGTCCAACGCGATCCGGCACACCCCACCGGACGGCACGGTCGCGGTGCAGCTCGGCGTGGACGGCACCGACGCGCTGCTCGCCGTGGATGACTCCTGCGGTGGCATCCCCGAGGACGAAATCGGCCGCGTCTTCGACGTCGCCTTCCGCGGAACCAGGGCGCGGACACCGGAACGCGGTGGCGAAGCCGGTGGCGGGCTCGGTCTCGCGATCGCCAAAGGCCTTGTCGAGGCACATCACGGCCGGATCGGCGTGCTCAATCACGGCCCCGGCTGCCGGTTCGAGGTCCGCCTGCCGTTGGCCACGTCCTGAGCTCGCCGCCGGGCTGGAGCGTGTCCGCGGCTTAGCGCGGCTGGGATCGCAGGGGATCGGCCATTCGGCTGATCTACGCGCCGGTTCCGGCGAGGTTGCCCACCGGCTGGCCGGAATGGACCGGCTCTTCGGACGATACCCGCGATCCCCGTCCTGAATACCTTCGCATTGCTCGCGTTTTCCGGCGGAGGTGGACCGTTGCTGAAGCAGTTCGCGCAGATGAAGGTGCTCGTGGGGATCGCCGCGCTCCTCGTGGTGGGAGCTCTGTGCGCAGCGATCGCCGTGATCGTCGGATCCGGAGGCGAGGACTGGCACGCCGGGTGCCGCTCGGCTCCGGCCGAGACGGCGGGCAAGCACGCGAGTGCTATCGCCGAAGCCAGGGAAGCGTTGCTGAGCAAGGGAAACGATCCCCGCCTCGAGATCGAGGTCGTCGATCTGGACGCGTGCGCGGTGGAGCTGAGCTGGAAAGCCGATCAGGCGCAGCCCACCGCCTCTGTGGTGAAGCTGCTCATCGCGCTGGACCTGATGGACAGTTCCGGGATGCCCTCGGGCGGCAAGGCGACGGCCGTCCACGAGATGCTCGCGGCCAGCGACGATCGCGTCGCCAGCCAGCTGTGGCAACAGCAGGGCGGGCCGGCGATCGTCCGGCGGCAGGCCGAGAAGCTGGGCCTCGCGAACACCTCGCCGCCCGCCGACATCGGCCAGTGGGGTTCCACCCAGATGTCGCCCGCCGACGTCATCACGGTCTACCGGCACATCACCGCGGAACTGCCCGAGGAGGAACGCGACTTCGTCACCGAGGCAATGGAAAGCGCCCCGCGCAGCGCCGCCGACGGTTTCGACCAGCACTTCGGGATTCCGCGCGCGTTCCCGGGCGCGGACTGGGCGGTGAAGCAGGGCTGGGGCACCTCCGGCGGCCGTCGCGTGCTCAACACGACCGGCCTGGTCCGCACCGCGTCCCGGACCTTCGCCGTCGCGGTGATGGGCTCCTGGAACGAAACCGTCGACTGGACCACCGCGAGCACGGCGCTCACCGCCGCCACCGGTGTGCTGAAGGGCTCACTCACCGTGAGCGGCGCCTGGAAACTCAGCTAGTCACGCCCGGAGCCGATTCTCCCCGCCTGGTCCACTGTGGACCATAACCGGGTGCAAACCGGCCACCGCCGCTACGACCACCCGTCAACCGCCCACGGGGTCGCGTAGCTCGGCCGTGGCGAAATCCGCGATGCCCTCCGCGAAGCCGGTTTCCGCGGTGAACCCGAGCAACTCCTCGGCCCGGGCAGGATCGGCGACGACATGCCGGACGTCGGCAGGACGCGCGCCGCCGACGACGCGGGGTGCCGGACCGGCACACGCGCGAGCGAGTTCTTCGGCCAGCTCGCCCACGGTGTGTGGTTCGCCGGAACACACGTTCAGTGGCACGAGGTCGCCGGACGGGCCGTCGGTGCGCAGGGCGAGCGCGTTCGCCCTGGCGACGTCGTGGACATGGACGAAGTCCCGCTGCTGCCTGCCGTCTTCGAGCACGGTCGGCGCCTCGCCGCGCAGCAGCGCCGAGCGGAACAGCGACGCCACTCCGGCATAGGGCGTGTTCTGCGGCATCCGTGGGCCGTACACGTTGTGATACCGCATCGCCCACACCGTGCCACCGGTCTGCCGCGCCCATGCGGCCGCCAGGTGCTCCTGGGCCAGCTTGGTGGCCGCGTACGTGCTGCGGGGCGACAGCGGCGCGTCCTCGGGCACGAGCCGCCAGCCCAGCTCGGTGCCGCACCGCGGACACGTCGGCTCGAACCGTCCGTCGTCCACATCGGACTGACGGCGTGGCGAAGGCGGAACGACACCGTGGTCCGGGCACGCGTACCGTCCCTCGCCGTAGACCACCATCGACGAGGCCAGCACCAGCTTCCGCACCCCGGCGGCATACATTCCGGCCAGTAGCACCGCCGTGCCGTAGTCGTTGTGCAGGGCGTACGACGGCGCGTCCGAGGGATCGACGCCGTGCCCGACCACCGCCGCCTGATGGCACACGGCGTCGACGCCGTCCAGCAGTTCGGCGACGATCTCGGTGTCGGTCACGTCACCCCGCAGGAACCGGTGCCGCCGCGTGTAGGCCGGTGGGGACGACGAGCCGTGAGCCGTGGACAACAGCTTGTCCAGGACCACGACCTCATCGCCCGAATCAGCCAGCAGGTCGGCGATGTGGGAGCCGATGAACCCGGCCCCGCCGGTGATGAGAACGCGCACACCCCGACGCTAGGGCCGCGGGGCGGCCGGTACCCCGCGGAAGCCGATCATGTCACGGAATCGTCAGAAACTCTCCGCACCGGCACGAGCCGGGGCGCCCGGAACCGGCTACGGTGGTCGCCATGGAACGGAGTGCACAACGGCTGGGCCGCGCTCTCGTGGTCATCGTGGACGACCGCGTCGCGCACGGCGAACACGAGGACAACACCGGCCCGCTGGTCACGGAGCTGCTCGAAGAAGCGGGCTTCATCGTCGACGGTGTCGTCGTGGTCGAGGCCGAGACCGCGGGCATCCGCAACGCGCTCAACACCGCCGTCATCGGCGGCGCCGACCTCGTGATCACCGTCGGCGGCACCGGGGTCTCGCCCCGGGACCGCACCCCCGACGCCACCGCCGGCGTCCTCGACCGCCCCATCCCGGGCATCGGCGAAGCGCTGCGCGCCTCCGGGCTCGCCGCGGGCGCCGTCGACGCCGGGATATCGCGTGGTCTCGCCGGAGTCTCCGGCAGCACGCTCGTGGTCAACCTCGCCGGCTCACGTGCCGCCGTCCGCGACGGTATGGCGACCCTGTCGTCGCTCGTCCCGCACGTGATCGACGAGCTCTCCGGCCTGGACTGACCGGCCTGCCCGGCATTTCATCTCTCTGGAGTTTTCAAGCTGCGGATGAGCCGCCGTGGCGGCAGTGGGACAATGTGGTCATGTCGGGTAAGGAACGCAGACCCCAGAGCTCCCGCGAGAAGCGGCGGGTGGACGAGATCTTCGGGGACGTGCTGCCCGAGACGACGTCCGACGAGCGGGGGCCCGAGCCCGGTGGCCCGGACCCCGACTCGTGGTACCTGGAGAACCGCCCGCCCCATCACGACCGCTGACGCGGCCACCGGAGTCAGTTCCGGCCGTTCTGCTGCTGCGCGCGCAACAGGTCCCGGATTTCCTTCAGCAACTCGACGTCGGTCGGCTCGGCGGGCCCGGATTCCTGGCCACGCTTGCGCCGTTCCTGCAGGTGCTTCACCGGCAGCACGATCGCGAAGTACACCACCCCGGCCACGAGCACGAAGTTGATCGCCGCGTTGATCACGCCGCCGAAGTCCATGAACGTCGACTCGTTCGCGCCCAGGACCCGGAACCCGAGGCCCTGCGCCGCGTCCGTGCCACCGATCGCGTTGATCAACGGCTTGATCAGCCCGTTGGTGAACGCCGTGACGATCGAGGTGAAGGCCGCGCCGATGACCACCGCGACAGCGAGGTCCACGACGTTGCCGCGCATCAGGAAGTCTTTGAAACCTTTGAGCACGCTGACTCCTCAAAACCGGGGACGGTGACTCGACCGACCCGCTAACTCCAGGGGACGCCGTCACGCCACGAAGGGGCGCGGGCTAGCGGAGAGTAACTGTTACCGGTCGTTCCAGCGAAGTCGCCGCGACCTGTGTCGCGACCGCCGCCGGGAGCGTCAGCAACACCAGCGGGCCCTTCTCCGGCGGGCCGATTCCGCGGACCCCACCGGTCTCGGCCCGGCCGACGGTCACCACCACGGCTTGGCTGGCCAGCACCGATGCCGGGCTGCCCGCTTCCGCGGCGGCCACGACGTCGACACGCCGGCCAGGACGGAGGAGCTCGGCGACGCCCGCGTCGGCCAGCCGGACGGGCACCGTGGACGTCGTCGGATCACCCGTTCCGGGGATGCTCTCGCCAACCAAGCGGACGTCGGTGAGCGGCTCACCCGCCCGTGCCGGGCCGGCGAGCAACCGTCCTTCGAGGACGCTGGGATCTCCGAGGGCGCCCGTGGGGCGGACCGGGTCGGGTAGCTCGGCCAGTCTGACGTCGGTGGCGTGTAGCACCGTGCCCGCGGGCAGATCGCGGACGGTGACGACGGTCGGCGTGCCGGGCGCGCCTCTCGCGGACGCGGGGAGCAACAGGGCCAGTGACCCGGTGAGCAGCAGACCGGCGGCGAGCCAGCGGCGGAGCAACCGGGCCCGGCGCCCGCGCAGCCACCCCCATACGGGCAGCCCGGCAAGAGCAGGTAGGTGAGTGCGGAGCAGTGCGTGCATGGTGTCCCCCTCGTCGGATCGGTGCGGCGCGGTGCCGCATGAATCCGACGTTAGGGACGACGCGGGGCCCGGCGAAAGGGCCGGACCCGCGAGCTGTGGACAACTGGGGTGTTGTGGATAACCCGGGTCGTCAGGAGGCGGCCGCGGCCGTTTTCGTCGTACCCGAGGAGGAGGATGACGAGCTCGTGCTCGAGCCGGCGGAGCTGCTCGAGTCGGACTTGGACTCCGACTTCGAACCCTCGCTCTTCGCCGGGGTGGCGGCCGTGCTCGACGACTTCGACGACTCCCGCGAGTCGGTCCGGTAGAAGCCGCTGCCCTTGAAGACCACGCCGACCGAGCTGAAGACCTTGCGGAGCTGGCCGGAACACTGCGGGCACACGGTCAGACTGGGATCGGAAAACGACTGCACGGCCTCGAAGCGGTGGTCGCATTCCTTGCAGGCGTACTGGTAGGTCGGCACGGCTTGCTCCTTCACTGGCACTCGCTCTACAAGAGTGCTAACGCGATTGTGCGCCACAGCATTCCTTTCGCGCAATTCCCCTCCTGCTCCGCGCGCGAGGCGTCCGGGACACGCCACAGGTAGTGCCGCTGCTTTCACAGTTCTGTGAACCGGACCACACCACGCCCGGGTGTCAGCGCTCCACGCATGCGGATGTCGTGCTCCTGGCCGGGCAGCAGATCGACCAGCTCGTCGTCACGGACGACGGCGAGCAGATCCGCGTCGGGGGCGAAAATCAGCGAACGGTCGTAGAAACCCGCGCCCCGGCCCAGCCGGACACCCCGGCGATCGACACCCAGCGCGGGCACCAGCACCAGCCCGGCTTCACCGACCGCGCGCGTTCCCAGCCGCGGCCCCGACGGCTCCCTGACCCCACGAAAACGGCCACTGACCAGGGCATCCTCACTGGTGTACTCGGCCCACTCCAACGGTCCCGGCGTCGGCGGGACGATCGGGAGCAGCACGCGCGCGCCGCCCGCGAGCAGCGCGTCGAGCATCGCCGTCGACCCCGGTTCGGTGCCGAACGGCAGATACGCGCAAACGGTCCCGTGCGCCAGCGTCGCGGCCGTTTCGGCGAGCGCGGCGGCATCCGCGGCGTGCTGTTCGGGCGAGACGGCACCCCGCGCCCGGGTGAGCCGGGTACGCCACTCCGCCTTGCTCGGGTGCTCATTGCCCAGCCCCTGCATGGGACCAGGTTAGGCTTTGCGCCCATGACGGGCGCTACGACCTCGCAGACGTTCCAAACCGCCATCGTGCCTGCCGCGGGCCTCGGCACACGCTTCCTGCCGACCACGAAAGCAGTGCCGAAAGAACTGCTCCCGGTGGTTGACACGCCGGGCATCGAGCTGGTCGCGAGCGAAGCCGCCGCCGCGGGCGCGAAGCGCCTGGTGATCGTGACCTCGCCCGGCAAGGAATCGGTCGTCAAGTACTTCGAGGACCAGCCGGAGCTGGAGAAGACGCTCGAGGCCAAGGGCAAGACCGAACTGCTGGAGAAGGTCCGGCGCGGGCCAGGACTGCTCGACGTCGAGGTGGCGATCCAGGAGCAGGCGCTCGGGCTGGGGCACGCCGTCGCGCAGGCCGAGCCGAACCTGACCCCGGCGGACGAGGCGGTCGCCGTCCTGCTGCCCGACGACCTCGTCCTGCCCACCGGCGTCCTCGACCGGATGTCCGCGGTCCGCGCCGAACACGGCGGCAGCGTGCTGTGCGCGTTCGACATCCCCAAGGAACAGATCTCCCCGTACGGCGTCTTCGACGTCACCGACACCGACAACCCCGACGTCAAACGGGTGCACGGCATGGTCGAGAAGCCGAAGCCCGAAGACGCGCCCTCGACGTTCGCCGCGGCCGGCCGCTACCTGCTGGACCGGGCGATCTTCGACGCGCTCAAGCGGATCACCCCGGGGTCCGGTGGCGAGCTGCAGCTGACCGACGCGGTCGCGCTGCTCATCGCCGAGGGACACCCGGTGCACATCGTCGTCCACCGCGGCGGCAGGCACGATCTGGGGAATCCGGGTGGTTTTCTGCGTGCCGCCGTCGATTTCGCGCTCGAAACCCCCGAGTACGGGCCATCGTTACGGGCGTGGCTGAGCGAACGGATCGGGGAAGATCGCGCATGACCGACTCCCTCGACGCACCGACCGAAGAAGCCGGCATGGCCGACGTGACGGAGATCCCGGCCGAGCCCGGCGAATTCCGCTCCGTCGACGCGCAGATCGCACTGACCCTCGACGCCGCCGTGCGCCCGCGGCCGGTGCGAGTGGCGATCTCCGAGGCACAGGGCCTGCTGTGCGCGGAGGAAGTGATCGCCGAGCACGCCCTGCCCGGATTCGACCAGGCCGCCGTCGACGGCTACGCGGTCCGCAGCGTCGACGTCAGCGCCGCGGGTCAGGAACCGGTCCAGCTGCCCGTCGTCGGCGAGATCGCCGCCGGATCCCGGCAGCCGCGCCGCCTCCAGCCGGGGCAGGCAGTGCGGGTCGACACGGGCGCGCCGCTGCCGACGCTGGCCGACGCCGTCGTGCCCACCGCCTACACCGACGGTCACCAGGCGAAGGTCACCGTGCACCGCCCGGTGCCCTCTGCGGGGTACGTGCGGCGTGCCGGCGAAGACGTCCAGATCGGCGACGTCGCGGTGCGCAACGGCGACACGATCGGCTCGGCCCAGGTCGGCCTGCTCGCCGCGGTCGGCAGGGCGAAGGTGCTGGTCTACCCGCGGCCCCGCGTGTCGATCGTGTCCGTCGGCGACGAGCTGGTCGACATCGACCGCACCCCGTCGGTCGGGCAGGTCTACGACGTCAACTCCTACGCGCTCGCCGCGGCCGCGCGGGACGCCGGGGCCGAGGTCAGCCGCGTCGGGATCGTGTCCAGCGATCCGAAGCGGCTGCGCGAGGTCGTCGAGGGCAGGCTCCTGATGTCCGAGATCGTCGTCGTCGCCGGGGGCGCCGGCGGCACGATCGGCGATGAGGTGCATGCCGCGCTGTCGGACCTCGGACGGATCGACACGACGCGAGTGGCGATGCACCCGGGCTCGGTGCAGGGCTTCGGACGGCTCGGGCCGGATTCGGTCCCGACGTTCCTCATCCCCGGCAACCCGATGAGCGCGCTCGTGGTGTTCGAGGTGCTGGTGCGGCCGCTGATCCGTGCGGCACGCGGCACCCGCAACCCGCATCGCCGGGTCGTCGGGGCACGGCTGCTCTCGCCCGTCACGTCCACGAAGGGCAGGCGGGGTTTCCTGCGTGGCCAGCTGCTGCGGGACGAGGCCAACGGCGAGTACCTGGTGCAGCCGCTCGGCACGTCCGGCGCGCATCTGCTCGCCTCGCTCGCGGAGGCGAACTGCCTGATCAACGTGGATGAGGATCTCACCGAGGTACCGGCGGGCGAACAGGTCAAGGTCACCTTCCTGGCCCAGCGGGGGTAGCACGGCGGATGACCTCGCCCGTGTCCGGCGTGTCCTACCCGGTGGAAAGCAGGCATCCCGGCTGGCCCGCCCGGCTCGGGCCGTTGCGTGTCAAGGCGGGTGTCGTCGCGGTGCGGCCGATCCGGCTGCGGGACGCGGGCGAGTGGAGCCGGATCCGCCAGCGCGACCGCGAGCACCTGGAGCAGTGGGAGCCCACCGGCATCGGGCCATGGCCCGATCGCAACGCCTTCTGGTCGTGGCCGTCGCAGTGGGCCGCGTTGCGATCGCTGGCGCGGCGCGGGCAGTGCCTGCCGTTCACGGTGACCGTCGACGGCCGGTTCGCCGGGCAGATCACTGTGGGTAACGTCATCCGCGCGTCGCTGCGGTCCGCGTGGATCGGGTACTGGGTGGCTTCGGACTTCGTCGGCGGGGGTGTCGCGACCGCCGCCGTGGCGCTCGTGACGGATCACTCTTTCGGGCTGGCCGGACTGCATCGGCTGGAGGCCACCGTGCGCCCGGAGAACGGGCCCAGCCTGCGCGTTCTGACCAAGGCGGGGTACCGGCGGGAAGGCCTTTTCGAGCGTTATCTCGATGTCGCCGGCGGCTGGCGGGACCACTACTGCTACGCCATCACCCAGGAGGAAACCGGCAACGGCCTGGTGCCCCGGCTCATCGCCTCGGGACGTGCCGAGCAGGCCTGATCGTGATTACTCGTCCGGCTCCGCAACGGCGTTACCACATTCCGTGAGTTTCACCTAATCCGGTGATGCATTTCCGTGATCGAACCCGGCGAGCCTCCGCCCGTTCTGTTACTCCTGTGGCTAGCGTGACTTCAGGACAGGAAATATCGGGGGAGGTGACGGGAGATGCCCAGCTCCGTGATCATCGTCGCGCTCGCCGCGGCATGGCTCGTCGTACTCGTGCCCATGGTCGCCCGCAAGCGCCAGCAGGTCGCGCGGACGGCCGACTCCGCGCTCGCCGCGCGAGTGGTGCGGAGCGGGAGCGCACGCAACGAAGGACAGGAGGAGTTCGCCATGTCCGACAGCGCGAAGCCGACGGTCGAGGACGACCTCGCCGAGCTCGAAGCCGAACTCGACGCGGACCTCGAGGACGAGGAGCCCGAACCCGACCCCCTGCCGCAACCGTCACGCGCACAGCGCGCCGAGTCCGAACGGCACGGCTACCGGCCCGGCCGGGGCGGCTTCGACCCCGAAGCCGCGGAGATCGCCGCCCGCGCCAAGTACGCCTTCCGGCAGCGCGTCGTCGTCATCCTGCTCATCGTCGCCGTGGCCACCGCCGCCGTCGCCGGCTTCCTCATCCCGCTCGTCTGGTGGGCCCACGCCGCCGCCGACGTCGTCCTCGTCGGCTACCTGGGCTACCTCCGCCGCCAGGTCCGCATCGAGAACGAGATCCGGCAGCGCCGCATGGCGCGCTTCAACAGCACCCGCGCGCCTCGGCGCCCGATGGCCCCCGAGGCCGACGAGGAGCCTGTAGTAGACGATGCGGAGGACGTCGAGGTCGTTGCCCCCGTCCGGCGCCCGGTCGTCGAACGCAAGCCGTCGCCGATGCTCCGCGCCCGCAGGCAGGCCGTCGTCGTGGACCTCGACGACGAGGACCCCGCCTTCGTGGACCTCGACGACCCGGGGACCAGGACCTTCCGCCGGGCCGCCGGAGAGTGACCCCCGGTGCAAGGGGCTCCATGAGCCACTGATAGGCTCATGGAGCTTCAAAACAAGGGGCTGTAGCGCAGTTGGTAGCGCGTCTCGTTCGCATCGAGAAGGTCAGGGGTTCGATTCCCCTCAGCTCCACGTAACATAGGGCGAGTTGTGTTGGCGAGAAGCGCCAACCGGCTCGCTCTGTTGTTTTATTTGGGGTGCAACCCCAAATGCCGCCCGGCGGGCTCCGCCCCGGACCCCCAGTCTGTGGCCTGGTGTTCGAGTAAGCTCCTCTAGGGCCACCCTGAGTCCTCTACATGCACTTGATCAGCGCAGTTGTGTTCATAGTCTGGTGCTACGTCGATGCTTCTGTAAACTCGCTGGTCATGGGTTGTTTTATGGTTCTATTCACTTAGGGTGTCTAGCCTTGTTTGTCCTTGTCGGGGGTGCGGATCGATGCCCTGTTGGCATGCCACCGCGAGGATTGCTCGGACAAGGTTGTAGACCCTTGTCAATGGTCGTCGTGATCTCCGGGGTGCGGCTTTGGGCCTCCGGGCTGGCGGACATCGTTTCTCCGGGTGGGCGGTCACGGCGCCTGAGTACCAGCACCGGTGATGACGGTGCTGACCTCGTGTCTGGCTGTCCGCTTCAGCACAGCATCGAGTGCACTGCTCGGCCAGCCGAAGTGTCATTCATCGGGATGACGGAGTTGAGGCAGGCGTCCGATGCGGCCATTGGGTCGTCAAGCGGGATGACCTATTTGGCGGCACGTTGGGCGTGACGTCGGCGTAGTTCCTTGAGGCGCACTGGTGGATGGCCAGTTGCCGGATCGAGCGCCTTCCAGAAGTCCCAGCCGTCCGTGGCTCGGGTTGTATCCTTGAGGTCAGGGTCGGCGATGTCGATCTTGACGGCTTCACCGGCGGCGCTGGGTGAGGTGTAGGTCTGGCCGTTGACACGGAGCGTCCCATCGGGAAGCAGGTCTGCTTGTCGGCGTTGTTGTCGCCCTTCTGCGATCAAAGGTTGCCCAGGTGTAAGCATGCCCGCAGCATGAGGTCACGGAGGGTGATGGAGCGTTCGGCGTCGCTGACCGCAACCCTATTTGCGGGGCGTGAGGTGGTGGTCATCGATCGGTTTGGGACTGCTGGGATGGCGGATGGTGGCGCCGTGATTGAGGGGTGGGTGGGCAGGAGCGGGGTGGTGAGGGGGAAATCGAAGCTGGCCAGGGTGCGCATGAGGCTGGCCTTGACGTTGGCGCGGGTTAGATTTGACGCCTGCTTGGCGACCAGGTTCACCAGCTCACGAGGAGGCTCCTGGCCAGTGAACAAGGCGACGAGTGCACGGTGGACTTGGCGATCGATGAAGTAGCTCTCCCACTGTTCCCGGATGCGGTTATCGCGTAGATCATCGCGGCCAAGCAGCGCGAGGACCTCGGCTGCCTGGTTGAGGTCCTCGGCGAGCCGGACGGAACGGAACAGCTTCTGCTCGACGGGCACGGGAGCGTGGGCGTTGTAGATGCGCCACTCCGCCCCATCGGTCAGTCGACCCACTCGACGCCGGCGACGGCGGCGTAGCTGATTGTCTGGTTGGCCCACCTCGGGTCGTCCAGGTTCTCGCCCAGGCCTTTTGCCTCGATGAACAGCCGTGGCGTCCGCATGATCAGCAGGGCGTAGTCGACCGGGTTGTCCGTGCTACGGCGACGTACTCACGGTGCACCTCGTCAGGGTTGACGATGTCCCAGCCCAGCGTAGCGATCACGGGTTCGATCAGACCGGCCTTGGTGTTCTGCTCGCCGATCCGCTGTCCCTGTCGGCCATAGCGGTCAAGCCGGTCGACACACTCCTTGATCGTGTCGCGCAGCGTAACAACTGTCTCCCTGTCAGGCCGGCCTCATGTTGAGTTAATTCAGTGTATTGCGCGTAGCCGGCCAGCGCCTGCAACGCTGCGTGGCAGGGCGGTGCCGAGGAGGTCGTTTCTCCTCGGGCCCGGCGTGCAGTCCGCACGCTTGAACGCGGCACGCTTGGCGATCTTCTCGGCTGACCGGCCTGGTTCGGCGTACTCCTCCACGATCACCAAGCCGAGCTGTTCGACTCCGCGGCAGCAGGCCTCGCGCCGGAGGGATCGAGATCCTCTGGGGCGTAATCTCGCCTCACGTGACTTACCGAGGACATCCGCAAGTAGATCACCGCCCGATGGGATCGCGGTGCAGTCGCAAGGTTGATGACTTGGCGTTCGTGATGTGCTGGATGCGTAGCCGGCTCGGGCATGACACGAATAGGGGGCCCACGTCGCGGAACCAGCGACCGCATCGGCAGCGGCCAGTTCGCAGAACCGTCCTGTCGGTGCCGACAGCTGAACAGATGGGTTCTTGCAGCTGGGCGTCTACGAGGCGGAGCCGCCTGAGACGGGTTGTTGCCTGTCGCATCAGACTAGACGGGTCAAGCAGGGTCTTCCCAGTAAGGTGAGATCCTTAGCGTGTTCGTGACTGCTGGATGGCTGGAGGTTGCCTCGTGGCTGACCCCTGGCTCTCCGCTGACAACATCGCGACTCACCTCGGTGTTACGAAAGGACACGGTCTACTCGTGGATCGCGGAGAAGGAGATGGTGGCGCACGAGGGGGGTTGGTTGTGGAAGTTCCAGGCGAGAGAGGTCGACGAGTGGGTTCGAAGCGGTGGCGCGGCGTCGTCGGGTGAAGGAACTTCTCTTGGCGATGAGTAAGACGGCCACTCTGGATGGCCTGTTCGACCTGCCCAGAAACCGGAAGGAAGGATCGATGAACGGCCCGTTGGCGGCAGCGCGGCGGTACGCGCTCTCGTTCACCACGGGCGCCCTCTTGGCGCGTGAGGCCGCGGTGCTTGTGCCCGTCTACCTCGAGCGGCGTGACTGGGAGCAGGTCCGCGACCAAGCGGTACAGGGCAACCTGCTTCAGGCACGTACCCATAGCACGAGAGTCCGTCTGGTCCGCGAGACCGTGAAGCGGCTCTCCGTGCTTGCCGACGACGAAGTCGCGCTCTTGACCAAGGCGACATCCTCCGAGCGTGGATACCTCATGTGGGCCGCTGCTTGCCGCCGTTACAAGCTCATCGGTGAGTTTGCCGAGGAGGTCGTGCGGGAGCGCTTTTTGCTCCTGGCCTCGACACTGGAGTACCAGGACTTCGACAGCTTCGTCCGAACCAAGGCGCTGTGGCATGAAGAGCTGGCCGCGATCAAGGACTCGACGCTGCAGAAGCTGAGGTCAAACGTGTTTAAGATGCTGCGGGAAGCCGAGCTGTTGTCGGCGGCTGGGTGCATCAGGCCGACCGTACTATCCGAGCGAGTCGTTGCCGCCCTCAGCGCCCGCACGCCGAGTGACCTGCGGTTCTTCCCGACCCGGCCAACCGCGAAACAGGGGGCTGCGCTGTGATCCCGAAAACTCTGTCGCAGCAGGAAGACCACCTGTTCGCGGTACTCAGCGGGAAGCGGTTCCTGCAGATGGAGGGCCTGAGCAACGAAGTCCCGTTCTTCATCTACCCGTACCCGCCGGAGGACGCACTTGCTGTCGCGGCGGCCAAGAAGCGTATCAAGAACCGGCTGTCCAACACCGGAATCACCGTGTTCGAGATCAACCTCTACGACCTGTCTGTCGAACTCCTGAGGGAGCGAGGCGTCTGGGATCGGGTCCTCGCCATCGAGCCCGACCGGGACAAGGCCGATTTCCGCGAGATGCTCCAGGGAATGCTCGACCCGCAACTGCACCTCGCCCCGGCGATCCGTGACCGGCTCGCGCAGGTCGACTTCGACATCTTCTTCCTTACCGGGATCGGAGAGGTCTTCCCGCATATTCGCTCGCACAACGTGCTGAACAACCTGCAGTCGGTGGTCAAAGTCAAGCCGATGCTCATGTTCTTCCCAGGCCGCTACGAGCAGTCCGCCACGTTGGGCTCCTCGCTCGTATTGTTCGGTCGGCTTAAGGACGACCAGTACTACCGAGCCAAGAACATCCTGGAACAGGAGGCGTGAGCTCGATGCAGCTCAGCGAGATTTTCGCCAAGGACATCCAGCGCCCGATCGAAGGCGTTATTAAGGCCGACGACGTCGCACACTTGGGCACTGAGGTCGAGGAGTACGTCCTGACCAACGAAGCCGCGAAGGGCTTGGAGCTTCTACTTGAGGAGTACACGTCCTACACCAACGCCAACGGTGTGTGGATCTCCGGCTTCTTCGGCTCCGGCAAGTCGCACATGCTCAAAATGCTCGCCCACCTCCTCGGTGACGTCGAGGGTCAAGACTACCCGCGCCAGAGCGTCTCTGACAGCTTCCGGGCGAAGAGCTCTGACGCCTTTCTCCCAGGCCTGCTCAACAAGGCCGACCGTATTCCCGCCAAGAGCCTGTTGTTCAACATCGACCAAAAGGCCAACCTGATCAGCAAGGACCAAACCGACGCTTTGCTCAAGGTGTTCGTCAAGGTGTTTGACGAGAGCTGCGGCTACTACGGCAACCACGGCCATGTCGCCCGGTTCGAGCGCGATCTAGACAACCGCGGCCAGTACGCGGCCTTCCAATCGGCGTTCGAACGCATCGCCGGGATCCCCTGGACACAGGGACGCGAGCAGAGCGCGTTGGAAGGTCCGAGCATCGACCAGGCTTTCGCCGAGGTCAATGGCGGGACCGCCGACAGCATCATCCAGCAGTACAGCGCCTCGTATTCCGTCTCGATCGACGACTTCGCCAACGAGGTCAAGGCCTGGCTGGACAAGCAGGGCGACCCGACCTTCCGGCTGGCGTTCTTCGTCGACGAGGTCGGCCAGTTCATCGGCTCGGACACCAAGCTGATGCTCAACCTGCAGACCATCACCGAGTCGCTCAACACCAGGTGCTCTGGCCGGGCGTGGGTTTTCGTGACCTCGCAGGAGGACATGGATAAGGTCATCGGCGACCGGACCAGACAGCAGGGCAACGACTTCTCCAAGATCCAGGCCCGCTTCAAGACTCGCCTCAAACTCACCAGTGCCGATGTTGAGGAGGTCATCCGCAAGCGTCTGCTTGAGAAGAACGACGCCGGTGCGGCTGTGTTGAGTACGATCCACGCCGACCAGCACGCTAACTTCAAAACGCTGTTCGACTTCGTCGACGGGGCCAAGACCTACCGCAACTACACCGACGAATCCCACTTCGTCGGGACCTACCCGTTCGTCAGCTATCAGTTCCCGCTGTTCCAGGCCGCGATCGAGGGCCTCTCCGACCATAACGTTTTCGAGGGGCGCAACAGGTCGGTGGGCGAGCGCTCGTTGCTCGGCGTCGTCCAGCAGGTCGCCAAGGACGTCGGCAATGTTGAGGTAGGCAAGCTCGCCACGTTCGACAGCATGTTCGCCGGCATCCGCGCCGCGCTGAAGTCGGCCGCCCAGCGCTCGATCGACGTCGCCGAGCGCAACCTCGACAACCCGCTGGCAGTCCGCTTGCTCAAGGCTTTGTTCCTGGTCAAATACGTCGAGAGCTTTCAGGCGACCCGGCGCAACCTCACGGTGCTGGTCTACGACCACTTCGGCCTCGACCTTCCCGCGCTCTCGGAGCAGGTTAAGGAAGCGCTGACCGTGCTGGAGGCGCAGACCTACATTCAGCGCAACGGCAACGCCTATGAGTATCTGACCAACGAAGAGCAGGTCATCGAGGAAGAGATCAAGAACGTCGACATCGACGACTCCGAAATCAGCGCGCGGCTGTTCAAGATGCTCTCGGGCGACGTCATCAAGACGAACAAGATCCGCTACGTCAAGAACGGTCAGGACTTCCCGTTCGGCTTCAAGCTCGACGACCAGGCCCATGGTCCGCAGCGCGAGCTGGCGATCCACTTCATCTCGCCGGAGTATCCGCACTCGCCCGAAGAGATCCGCATGCACAGCGCGGGCAAGGACGAGCTGCGCGTCATCCTCGAACCGGACGCCCGAGTGCTCTCGGATCTGAGGTTGTTGGTCAGGACCGAGAAGTACATCAAGCGCAAGCAGAGCAACTCGATCTCGGTCATCGAGGGCCAGATCCTGCAGACCAAGGGTGCACAGAACATCGGCCGCGAGAAGGAGCTCATCGAGCGGGTAAAGGCCTCGGTGGGCAAGTCCTCTTTGGTCATCAACGCCGCCGACATCACCCCAAGCTCCCAGGACGCGCTCGTTCGAGTGACCGACGGCTTCCAGGACCTCGTCAGCCGCACCTATTCTCAGCTCAAGCTGCTCGGCGGTACGACTTACAGCGAGCAGCAGGTCGCCGCGGCTGTCAAGCCCGACAGCGGGCTGTTCGATGCAGATACCGCCAGCAAGCTCTTCGCCCCAACGGAGGAGGTGTTGTCCTTCGTTCTCCGCAAGGAGGCGCTCGGTGAGCAGGTCACGATCAGGACCATCGTCGACAGCTTCACGGCGAAGCCCTACGGCTGGGACCTAGCCTCGATCGAGGTTCTGATCGCCTTCCTGGTGGGCACATCCAAGCTCACGCTCACGGTCGACGGGAATGTCCTCAAACGTTCCGAAGCTGCCGCTGTCCTGCGCAACACCCAGAAGCACGCACACGTCGTGGTGTCTCCCCAAAAGACTTTCGACGAGCACAAGGTCGCCGCCTTCCGCAAGTTCTGCACCGACTTCTTCGACGAGGGCAACACCCCCAAAGACCCGCTGGAACTCGCCCGCCACGGGGCCGACAAGCTGAAGGCCAAGCGCGACGAGCTCAACGCGACCATCACGGGTTCGAAGTACCCCTTCGTGGCGGAGCTCTCCACTCCGATCGCCCTGCTTGACCGAGTGGTCGGAAAACCCGACGACTGGTACCTGACCGACTTCAACCTTGGCGACGACTTGCTCGACGCCAAGGACAGCACGATTGACCCGATCCAGGCATTCCTCAGCGGTGGCCAAAAGGTCATCTACGACCAGGCTGTCGATCTGTTGGCCACTCACAGCATCAACCTCGGTTATCTGCCGTCTGGGAGCGACACTGCGGTGCGCGCTGCCCTGGACGACCCGAACGCCTTTCGCGGCAGCAAGATGGCCCAGCTCAAGCAAGCCAACGACCAGCTACGCGCCCAGATCGACGAAGTCGTCGCGTCGAACTGCGCGGAGGTCGTCGAGGCAATCGAGGGACGTAAGGCTGAGATCAAAGCGACTGCCATTTACGCCAAGGCAGCGCTGGATGCCCAGAAGAGCGTGCTTGGCCGAATTGACCAGACAGTCTCCCACGTCCGCTCCCAAGACCAGATCGCCCTCATCCGGGAGATCGGCTCGAGCTTCGAGGCGTCCGTTTATCCGGGCTTGCTCGATCTGCTGGCCGCATCAACGCAGGGTGGAGGAGGAGACGATGCTTCTCCACCGAAGCAGACCGTGTCGGTCAAGGCCATCTCAGCCACCGGCGTCTCGGGTGTGCTGGAAACGGAAGAGGACGTCGATCGGTATCTTGCCGCCTTGCGCACAGCACTCGTCCAGACCCTGAACGACGGAAAGCGAATCTCTCTCTGATGGAAACCGCACCGCTGAAGTCGTTCGCCACCTGGGCACGTACGGCGCTCATTCGCGAGGTGAGCGCGCGTATCGCCGTGGTGCTGGCCCAAGCCTCGCTCGAGCGGGTCGAGCAACCCGGGGCCGTAGAAGCCCTGGAGAAGGCCATCGCGACGGCTGGTGGCGGCGACAAGGGCAAAACGGTGGTTGCCGATCGGGGCGCCTACACCTGGTTCAACCGGATCATCGCCCTGCGTTTCATGGACGCCAACGGATACACCGGCGTCGGAGTCGTCTCGCCACAGCCTGGCGTCGAGTCAGGTCAGCCCGAGATCCTGGCCGAAGCCAAGCGCGGCAACATCGACGCCACGGTGGTCGGGACCAAGACTCGCGAGATGGTGATGAGTCTCCTCAATGGTACCCGGCGCAGCGGCGACGCTCAAAGCGAGGCTTACGCGTTGCTGCTCGCGGATTATTGCCGCTATTGGAACCGCGCCATGCCGTTCATGTTCGAGCGGGAGGGCGACTTTACCGAGCTGCTCATCCCGGCTAACCTGCTGGCCGACGACTCGGTGCTGAGCCGTGCCGTCAAAGTACTCACCTCCGATGCCTGCCAGAACGTCGAGGTGATCGGCTGGCTGTACCAATTCTACATCTCGGAGCGCAAAGATGAGGTCTTCGCCAGCTTCAAGAAGAACAAGAAGGCCGGCGCAGACGAGATCCCCGCAGCCACTCAGCTCTTCACGCCGCACTGGATCGTCCGCTACCTCGTCGAGAACTCCCTCGGTCGCTTGTGGATGCTCAATCGTCCGTCTTCTCGGCTCGTTGACCAGATGCAGTACTACATCGCCCCAGCCGACGAGGAGACCGACTTCCTCAAGATCGGTGGCCCCAAGGAGCTCAAGGTCGTCGACCCCGCCTGTGGTTCTGGACACATGCTGACCTATGCCTTCGACCTGCTCTACGCCATCTATGAGGAAGAGGGCTACGCCCCGGCCGAGATTCCTGGGCTCATCCTGACCAACAATCTCTACGGGATCGAGATCGACCCGCGTGCTGGGGCACTTGCAGCCTTCGCCCTGACGATGAAGGCCCGCGCGAAGCAGCGCATGTTCTTCAACAAACAGATCGAGCCCAACGTCTGCGTCCTCGAACCGATCCGCTTCACACTGGCCGAGATTGACTTCCTGCTGATACGTGGCGGTGACCGTGATGCTGAGTCGGCGTTCTGGAACCAGTTCGAGCACGGGGACGTCCTTGGATCACTGATTCAGCCTGACCCCGAGCTCACCGCTAGTCTCAAGCAGCACCTCTCCGAACTCGACGATGGCACGGATATTCTCCTGACCGACCTGCTTGATCGGGCCGAGCGGGTCGTTCTCCAGGCCGAGTACCTTGCGCCGCGGTATGTTGTAGTGGTCGCAAACCCTCCCTACATGGGTAGCAACAGCATGGGCGACGTGCTTGTTCGGTTTGCCAAGAACAACTTCCCGATGACGAGGTCTGACTTCTACAACATGTTCATGGAACGGGCGGCTTCCTTGTGTCTCGGGGGCGGAGCTTGGGGCATTATCTCTCCGCATGGCTGGATGTTCCAGTCGTCATTCGCGGATTGGCGACGCTTATTCCTGTCGGAAAATATTCTCACGAGCCTTGTGCATTTCGGCCGTGGCGTCTTCGGGTCCGACTGGGCTTCGGCGGCATTTGTTGTCCTGCGGTCCAAGCCTGACGTGAACTGTTCCGCTATCTATCGGAAGCTCTATGAGCGTGCGCTCGAAGTGAGGCAGCGGGACGCGCTTGAGCAATTCTTTCTTAACCCCACGTATCAGAGTTTTGTCGTTAAGCAGTTTTTATTCCTTGGCATTGATGGCAGTCCGTTCGCCTACTGGTTGCGACCGGAGGAGCTCGCCATCTACCGTGACTTCCCCCCACTCTCAACGCTTGGGGTGACGCGTCAGGGGCTTGCGACGGGCGACAATAACCGCTTCCTTCGCTATTGGTGGGAGGTGTCGGCTTCGCGGACCAATCGAAACGCAACCGACGGCACTGAGGCTGCAAATTCGAAGGCCAAGTGGTTCCCTTTGCAGAAGGGAGGAACTCCACGCCGATGGGCTGGCAATGATGAGTATATCGTCGACTGGTACGAAGACGGCAAGGAGATCAGGGCCTTTGGTGCCGAGTCAGGCGGTCGGCCCAAGTCGCGAGCCCAGAATACAGCGTACTACTTCCGG
Organism: Amycolatopsis sp. NPDC059021; assembly: GCF_042739895.1. Lineage (NCBI taxonomy): Bacteria > Bacillati > Actinomycetota > Actinomycetes > Pseudonocardiales > Pseudonocardiaceae > Amycolatopsis > Amycolatopsis sp. NPDC059021. The sequence continues at coordinate 32,806 of NZ_JBHYIQ010000063.1, read as the reverse complement.
GAGGGAGCAACCTGGTCGAGCCTGTCGGGCGAGTTCGCAATGCGGTTCTCTCCCGCTGGATATATCTTTGAGACGAAGGGCTCGATGCTGTTCCCGTCGCGAGAGAGCGACCTTCGCTGGTTGCTTGGCTATCTGAACACGCCGATCGCTCGGGAGTTGATCGACTCTCTGTCTCCAACCTTGGACTATCACGAGGGTCCCGTCGGTCGTATCCCTGTCATCCCGCCGAACGATCCGACCTTCGTGACCGCCCGCGTCGAGCAGGCGCTGGCCCACGCAACTGCTATCTGGAGCCGGCTGGAGACATCTCCATCGTTCAGCGGTTCCCACCTTCGGTCGAGCGAAGCCTTACTCAAGACTCGGGACGCTCTTGAGGCCGACTGTGCTGAGCGGCTCGCGCAGGAGGACGCTATCTTGGGGATCGAGCGGGAGATTGAAGACCACTTCCGAGCCTCTGGCGCAGTTGGTGAGGATGCGTTCGCACTGGAGGCTCAGCGTCCGACTGGTCTCATTGACGATTGTCTCCGCGATCGGCTGGCCGCTGCTCGGCTCCTGGTCGAAGACTTCGTCTCCTACGCCATCGGCTGCATGTTCGGTCGCTACAGCCTGGATGAGCCGGGGCTCATCCTCGCCGACCAGGGTGCCACGGTCCAGAATTACCTCGCCAAGGTGCCAAGCCCGACGTTCGCTCCAGACATGGACAACGTCATCCCCGTTGTGAATGGGGATTGGTTCGAGGACGACATCGTTGCTCGCTTCCGCACGTTCCTCCGTGCGGCCTTCGGAGAGCAGCATTTCGAGGAAAACCTGCGCTTCGTGACCGAGTCGCTCGGTGTTAAGAACATCCGTGACTACTTCGTGAGGTCCTTCTACAAGGACCACGTACAACGGTACAAGAAGCGCCCGATCTATTGGCTCTTCTCCAGCCCCAAGGGCTCGTTCAACGCCCTGATCTACATGCACCGTTACACGCCGTCCACAGTCTCGACTGTGCTCAACGAGTACCTGCGCGAGTTCCGGGCCAAGCTCTCGTCGAGCCTGCAGCAGCAGGAGCGCCTGGCGGCTGGCGGCGGTACGCCACGTCAGCAGGCGGCGGCTCAGAAGGAGGCCGATCGGTTGCGCAAGGTGCTTGTGGAGCTTGAGGAGTACGAGCACGACGTGTTGTACCCACTGGCTTCTCGTCAGCTGGCGATCGACCTGGACGACGGTGTGAAGGCGAACTACCCGAAGTTCGGTGCCGCCCTGAAGAAGATCGCCGGTCTTGGGGCCAGCGATGAGTGACGTTACTTCGGTCCGCCCGCACCTGCTGCGCTGGTTTGACAGCCGCCGGATTGTCTTCTGGCACGACCCGGATGGTCAGTACATCGAGGATCTGGACAGTCTCGACCTGCCGGGTGTCCAGACGATCCGGGTTTCTAATGACGAGTTCGGTATCAAGAACCGGCTGCTGCGTGACGAGCCTAAGGGCAAATTTCTCGTCTACCGTTCAGGGCCGGTGCCGAGTGGCATCGGGAATTGGCTGCTCGATCTGGAGCTGGCCTATGGAGTCTTCACGGCCGACCGCACGGCTCTGGTGGCTCAGGACCTGGGCTTGGTCGGCCAGGGTATCGACGAGGTCGTCCAGACCCACGAGAAGTTCTTCAACGCGGCCAAGCGCGTCCACAGTCTCAAGGCACTGCTGAGCTCGGAGGACGACGCTGTCAGGTTGCGAGCCAAGATCAGCGCTGTCGTGCTTGGCCAACGCGAGCATAGTCTGCTGGAGATCACCAGGACGTTACTGACGGAGAACGCCAAGGGGGCTCACGCCAAGTACGACGCTCTCGTCGACTATGGCCTTGATGACTTCTACTGGCGCGGCGTCGCCAGCATCTACGGCTACGAGTCGTCCTCGCCGAGCATCGACGACCTGGTGTTGTGGATCTTCCTTAAGGCCATCGAGGGTTTCAAGTCCGACCGCCAGGGCGGACTGCGGAACATCCAGCTCGACTTCGCCAGCCTGCGCAACGACCGGCGTAGTCAGGCGGCCATGGCCACGCTTGCCAAGCGGGCAGCCCACGACCTGGACTACAAGTCGAGGATCGAGGACACGAGCTTCCGTGACCTGGTAACCGTCGACTTGTTCGAAGAGACCGACCAGAAGATCATCAGCGACCTGGGGCGGGCGGTAGCCGAACAGACTGTCACCCCGCGCGAGGTGGACGAGACGGTCCGGGCTCGGCAGAACAGCTTCTGGATCGACAACTACAAGCAGCTATACACAGCCGTTGCCCGGGCGTCGAAGCTGCTCGGCGAGCTAGCCTCGCTGAATCTCGGCATGGAGTCGTTCGACGACGGGTTGGAGCGCTACCGACGCGAGTGGTTCCGCATCGACCAGCTCTACCGGCAGTTTGTCTATGCTGCCCGCACGGCGGAGTACCCGAAGCCCCTCGAAGCGCTGCGCGAGGTGGTTGAGAAGCGCTACACCAACAAGTACGTCTACGAGCTGGGTAACGCCTGGCAGCAGCAGCTCGACCAAGTTGAGCGGTGGCGCTCGACGATGCTGCCTTCGCAGGCCGCCTTCTACTCTCGCTACGTCGAGCCGCTGGTGCGGGACGGCGACAAGAAGGCCGTGGTCATCATCTCTGATGCCTTGCGCTACGAAGTGGCCGACGAGCTTGGCTCACTCATCCGGCAGGAGGACCGCTTCGATGCCAACCTGGACGCCGTCCTCGGAGTGCTGCCGAGCTACACCCAGCTCGGCATGGCGGCGCTGCTGCCGCATTCGACGCTTAAGCATTCGCTTGACGCCAAGACCGTAATGGCCGACGGCCAGCCGACCAACAACACCGCCTTCCGCGGCAAGATCCTGGGGGGTGTCGGCGGCTCGGCGATCCAGGCCGAGGAATTCAAGGCCTTGAACGCTGACGAGCGGCGCGAGCTGTACAAGGCCAACCGGGTTCTGTACGTCTACCACAATCAGATCGATGCTACGGGCGACAGTCACATTACCGAGCGTAAGACTTTCGAAGCCGTCGATGACACATTGCGCGATATCGTCGACCTGGTGAAGAAGTTGGCCAGCGCCAACGCCACCAATATCTTCGTCACGGCCGACCATGGCTTCCTGTTCCAGGATGAGGAGCTGGCCGACACATTCTTCCTGTCGACTCAGCCGCAGGGCGATGACATCAAGGTCGTCAAACGACGCTTCGTGCTGGGCAACGGCCTCAAGGTCGACACTGCCTTCGCCGCCTTCGACGCCGCCCAGCTCGGGCTTGAGAGCGACCTGGAAGTACAGATCCCCAAGTCGATCCACCGGCTGAAGCTGCCCGGTGGCGGCTCGCGCTTCGTCCACGGCGGGGCGGCGCTTCAAGAGATCGTCGTGCCGGTTCTGGCGGTCAACAAGAAGCGTAAGAGCGACACCCGGCTGGTCAACGTCGAGGTCTGGCCGGAATCCGACAAGATCACCACCGGGCAGGTCGTCGTCCGGCTCTTCCAGACCGAGCCAGTCAGCGACAAGGTCCGGCCCCGCACGCTGAGGGCCGGGCTCTACGTCGGCGAGACTCTGATCTCCAACCTCGTCGACCTGACCTTCGATCAGACCTCGGCCGACAAGCGCGACCGGTACCAGAGCGCCCGGATGCTGCTCAGTCAGGAGTCGAGCGGCTACAACAACCGAGCCGTGGAGTTCCGCCTGGAGGAGCGGATCCCCAACACCAACCAGTGGCGAGTCTTCCGCAGGGCGGCCTACACGCTGAAGCGTTCGTTCGCGTCGGACTTCGACTTCTAGGAGGGGAGCTGCGATGAGCGAGACCCAGAACGAGGCGCCCGACGCCGGCGCACCGCAGCAGAGCGATCTCGACTACAAGATCAACCTGCTGTTCCCCGGAGTCGTCGTCCGCAAGGACCTGGTCAAGACCGTCAAGGGCAACGCCGTCGTGCCGTCCTATGTCCTCGAATACCTCCTTGGGCAATATGCAGCCTCGGATGACGAAGCCACCATCCAGGCTGGCATCGACACCGTGCGCAAGATCCTCGCCGAACACTATGTCCATCGCAGCGAGTCCGAGCTGGTCAAGTCCACGATCAAAGAGCGCGGTCGCCACCGGATCATTGATAAGGTCACCGTCACCCTCAATGAGAAGGCTGATGTCTATCAAGCCGAGTTCGCCAACCTCGGCATCATGGGCGTGGTCGTCGAGTCGCCAACGATCAAGGCGCACCCCAAGCTCCTCGTTGGTGGCGTCTGGTGTATCTGCGATATCGAATACTTCCACAGCGATGACCAGCGTGTCGCACCTTGGATCCTCGGCTCGATCAAGCCTATTCAGCTGTCGAGGTTCGATGTCGACCAGTACCTCGAGGGGCGGCGCGGATTCACCACCGACGAGTGGATCGACCTGCTTATGCAATCGATCGGGTTCAACCCCGAGATGTTCAGCAGGCGGGGGAAGTTCTTCCAGCTCGTGCGTCTGATTCCGTTCGTCGAGCGCAACTACAACCTGGTCGAGCTCGGCCCCAAGGGGACGGGCAAGTCCCACATCTTCTCGGAGTTCTCGCCCCACGGAATGTTGGTATCCGGTGGCGAGGTTACCGTCCCCAAGCTCTTCGTCAACAACTCCAACGGACGCATCGGCCTTGTCGGCTACTGGGACGTCGTCGCTTTCGACGAGTTCGCCGGCAAGAAGAAGCGCACGGACAAGGCGCTTGTCGACATCATGAAGAACTACATGGCGAACAAATCGTTCTCCCGTGGTGTCGAGACGCTGGGCGCCGAGGCGTCGATGGTATTCGTCGGTAACACCTCGCACACCGTGCCGTACATGCTCAGGCACTCCGACCTGTTCGACGAACTGCCTGAGGCCTACCACGACCCGGCCTACCTCGACCGGTTGCACCACTACATCCCCGGCTGGGAGGTGGACATCATCCGTGGCGAGATGTTCTCCGACGGCTACGGGTTCGTCGTCGACTACATCGCCGAAGTTCTCAAGTCGATGCGCTCGCAGGACTACTCCGACCGCTACCAGCAGCACTTCACGCTATCGTCCGACATCTCGACCCGTGACCGCGACGGTATTCACAAGACCTTCTCCGGCCTGATGAAGATCCTCTATCCAGGCGGCGAGGCCACCCGAAAGGAGATCGAGGAACTCCTACGGATCGCCATCGAGGGACGTAAACGCGTCAAGGACCAGATTCTGCGCATCGACTCGACCATGGCCGAGGTGAAGTTCGGTTACCTCGACAAGGAAGGCACCTGGTACACCGTCGCTACGCGTGAGGAGGACGAGTACCCCGCGCACTACCACCGGGTGCGCAAGGGCAGTGATCCGGTTGAGGCACCGGCAAACGCAGATCTGCGGGGAGCGGGCGCGGCGTCCGCTGGCACTGCTGACCCTGACAAGGTCACACAGTCCAAGCCTGAATTGTTTCAGGGACATCGAGAGTACCAAGAAGGTCAAATTGGCGTCTCGTATGACATGCTGCTGGTCCCGTACTTGCAGGGTGCCTCGCAGATCACGATCGTTGATCCCTACGTGCGCCTGTTCCACCAAGCCAGGAACCTGATGGAGCTCGCCGAGGCGATCGCTCGCGGCAAGGACCCCGCGGACGAGGTTGCGATCAAGCTCATCACGGTCGAGAACCAGGACGGCCGGGAGAAGCTGCAGAAGCAGTACGAGTACCTCGTGCAGATCAAGCAGAGCACAGCCGCGCTTGGCATCGTCTTCGACGTCGATTTCGTCGATCCCCAGTCGGTCCACGACCGCTCGATCAGCACCGATACCGGCTGGAAAATCCTGCTCGGGCGCGGCCTCGACATCTTCCAGCGCACGAGTGACGGTCCGTTCGATCTCGCCACGAGGTACCAGAAACACCGCGAGATCAAGGCCTTTGGCGTCACGTATCTTCGTGCTTTGGACAATGCGGACCACAGCATCGGTGCCTGATCTCGGGTCAAGCGCCTGGAGTTCGCCCGCCAGCAACAGGAGAAGGAAGGCATGGTCAGATCAAGCCCGTGGGCGTCCATGGGTGTCCCGGGTGGGAATACCACGTTCGCGGAGTTTGGTCAGTACGGTGGTGTGGTGGACGCCCTGGTGTTCGCCGACTCGGGCGAGGGGTCGACCGAGGTTATAGAGGTGGATGGCGTGGTCGATCTGCTCGGGCGAGAGGCCGCATCTGCGTATCGACACGTCGTGTTGTTTGCGGATGTTGCTGGCCGTCCGCCGTTCGATTCCGAACCGGGCACCCAGCTTATACACCGTGGCTCCGGCTTGGTAGGCGGCGATGAGTGCCTGGGCCTCGTCCGCGTCGAGCTGGCGTGCCCGTCGAAGTTTGAGTCGGTCGACGGGTGGTGGAGTCGGTTCGGTGGAGTCTGGTAGTTCCTGGAGTAGGGCCTCCAGGGCTTCTACCTGGGTTTTTGTGTTGTAGTAAGTTCCCCAAGGTCCACGCTAGGAGGCTCGTGCTCGCGGAGAGCACGAGCCTTTTGCGTTCCGCGTGTTTTGTGAAGGTGCAAACCCCACACCCCGTTTGGGGGCAAGCCCCGGACCCCTGGGTGGTCACGTTGGGTAGGTGTCGGCTGATTACGCCGGATCGCGGTATCGGTGCAGCATGCTGTTGAAGGTCCGTAGCTTGTCGATCGCGTCCTCGGGTACCGGGTCGGGGTGGAAGTGCATGACCTTGTTGCGAATGAGCCGGATCTCCTCCAGCCGGGAGACGAAGTAAGAACGGTCCAACGGCCAGCCCAGCTTTTCCCACAGGCCCGTGCTCTCCAGAACGCGTTGGTAGTCACCGAAGGTGAGATCATCGAAGCTGGTGATTTTCCTGCTGCAAAGCGGTCGGATGGTCTGAAGGTCGAAGGCGCGGTTCAAGACCCAGCGAAGTGTTTGATCCAGCTCGCCCAGCTGAAAGAAAGGGGTGGCCATCTCGCCGTAGCGCTGCGCCACGTCCGCTGTCGTGACAATGCCCTTGATGACCTTGGTTTCGTCCCGGACGAACACGAACTCCCGCTGTAGCAGGGTGGGAAGGACGTCGAAGAGGTCACGATCGTACGCGACGGCTTCCACATGAGCGACGATTGCATCGGCGACGCTCGCGTCCGATTTCCGATGCATCGCCTGTGCGATCGAGCGCCAGGTCACGGCGCCGCGCAGGTTACGAGGGCCATTGAGGACAGCGAGCTGAGAGAAGTCATTGAGAAGCATCTTCGTGATCGCTTCTTTAAGCGTGCTGTTGACTTCGACGAACTCCACGCCGCTAAGAGGGGACAGGTTCCCCACCGTCAGGCGGACATTCAGGTCGTTACCTTCCTCGTCATCCTCAGCGCCCGGGATGTCGTCGATCTCGGGCGACTCAGCCGCTGCGGTGTCCTCCGCTTCGTCGAGCGGTGTGGTCAGCGAAATCATCGTGTCGAGAGTCACCGCCCGGAAACTGGGCGACGTCGTCAGCCCGTGGTTGGCCAGGTCCGCTTCAATCTGACTGACCTGGTCGCCACGATCCTTCGCTCCCCAGAGCGACAGAAGTTCGCGGACGGAGATGCTCTCCGGGTCGTGCTCGTCGGCGCGACTGCGCGCCTGCCTCAACCGCGTATGGATGCGTTGGCGGTCTTTGTCCTCGGTTTGCCGGTTGGCCGCGGTCGCCACTGTCGAAATTGCTCGATCGAGAAATTCCTGGCGCACGGCGTCCAGCAACCGGTTCTGGTCGACAACCAGCCACGCCCGCCAGCCGTCGACAGCACGCATGTTGGCTGCCACCATGGCCGCCCGCGACGGTGAGCGGATTTCCTCGCCGCCGGGATCGAGCCGGATTTTCCCCTGCTCGGTTACGGTCGCGTCGTAGGTCACGCCGATACGGTTGCGCTTGAACCTGAGCTTGGTACCGGCTCGTATCAGACCGGCGTCCAGCAGGTCTGAAATCCTGACGCGGCGACCACCGATGAGGTACATCGAGCGGCCGCTGGTCTCCTGGCCTCGTCCTACCGTCGTCTCGTCGGTCACCAGTGCTCACCACTTCCGTAGCCCGGCGAACTTGCGCCGAGCACCGATCGCCTGTTTGAGGACTCTCTTCTCGAGTTCCTTTCGGCTCAGGCGATCCACGCGTGTGAGCAGCAACTCGGCAGCGACAGCGAGCAGGGCCTCTCGGTCCAGCCGCAGCGCGTGGAGGTACGCGGCGCCCTCTTCCTCGGTCTCGGTTTCACGTAAGCGCGAGGCGATGGCCGCCACATCGGCAGTTGGGGTTGCGGTTCCAGCCGACGGCGCTGCGGTCGACGGCTCGGCTTCTTGGGGGGTGGCTTGCGGTTCGGCCTCCGAGTTGCTGTCGACCGACTCCGAGGAGGGAGGCGTCGGGGTCTTCGCTTGATCCGCGAACACTTCGGGCTGATCCAGTCCGTGGCTGACCAGTAGGTTTATGAGCTTGGCGCGACTGAGTCTGCTGTAACGGGCCAAGCCACGTAACTTGGCGACTTGCCGTAGTCCTGCCACGGGCAGCCCGGTCGCGTTCAAGTAGAGTCGCCGTTCCTGTTCCGATGTCAGCTCCGAGAGGTCCCGCGCAGCCTGGTATGGGTCATCGGAGGACGGTCTGGTGGGGTCAGCTGATGCCGAGCGCGAAGTGCTTCGTACCTCTTCGCGAGGGACGAAGCTGTCGGGTGCTCGTGCGTCGTCGGTGCGAAGAACAGCCAGTTCCGCTGCTCCACTGACGATCGCCTGCAGGGTGGTTTCGTCTTGTTGCGCCAGGAACTCGTACAACCTGGCCTGCAGGAGAACAAAACTCTTCAGTTCGCTCATCGGCTGCCGCCCGGCGACAGCGCGAGCGCACCCAGAACCTCGTCGGCCAGCTGGTCGAACTCCCTGACCACGTCGTCCTTGCCGGCAGCGCGCAGCATGGCCGGTACGCCATTCTCGCCAGAGTCGCCGAAGTGGGAACTGTTACGGACAGTACTGTTCAGCACGGGAACCTGCGAATTCAGCCTTACCTGCTCGATATAGGAATGCTGAGCGGCGGTCACTCGCTGCGAATAGATCTGAACCATGGTGAAGACCACGCCCAGGATGCTGGGCTCGATCGGCCGGTAGTTTCCATTGTCGCGCTTGTGGTCGACGTAGGCGTTGAACTGTTGCACAAGTGTGTCGCAATTTCCCGCCAGGTAGTCCAATCCCAACGTGGACAGATAGTCCGCTTTGGCCGGCACGAGGATCTTCTCGCTGGCTGCGATAGCGGTCTTGGTGACCAGGCCGAAATTCGGTGCACAGTCGATGAGTGTCAGGTCGTAGCCGCTGAAGCGGCTGTCCTCCAGCGCGTGTCGCAGACAACTATGCAGATCCAGGAACTTTCGCTTCGACCCGTCGAGGGTGGTGGACCCACCCAGCCGCGCGGCGAGTTCGAGGTCTATGTCGATGAGACCGAGGTGGGAGGAGATCAGGTCGAGCTTTCCATCAGTGTTCTTGAGGACTTTGTTGACCCGCTCCGGCGTGGTGACAAGGTCTGCCAGTGAACTGTCTCGTCCGGGCACCTCGGCGTCATACCATTGCCGGATCGTATAGTTGTCCTTGAGGCGGTCCTGCCATTCATCGACCGAGAAAAATGAGAAGGTCAAATTGGTCTGGGGGTCGAGGTCGATGAGTAGTACACGAAAGCCGCGACTGGCGGCGACCGCGCCGAGATTTGCGGTGATGGTTGTTTTCCCTACCCCGCCCTTGTAGTTCATGACCGCCATGACCCGCACGTGCCCTCCCCGTGTCTCGCGCTCGACTTACATCAACGAATAGTGATCAAATTCGCTCGCGAACTGGCTCGACGACCTTCGCAGGTACCGTGTGCCGTAGGCAACCGGCGAGCCTGAACATCGACACGAACGTGCGCCGCGCGATAGGCCGTTTGTCGTACCCGCGCGTCCGGTTCGGTGAGCGGCGCTACGGTTGGTTCGCCTGGGGTCAGCACCGCACCGCGGGCGAGGAGCCCGGGGCATAGCCTTGGGTCTGGCGAGACGCATGCGCCACCGCTGTTCTTCGCGACTTATGGCGGGTTTTGAATGGGTGTGGGCGGTTCTAGCATCACGCTGTGAGGTTGGCGGGGCACGTACAGTGCGTTGCCCGCTGCCGCACGAGTCCCTGATGTCGACACAGGCTCCGCTCCGACCCGAGGAGTAAATCGTGCTTCGACGTACATTCGCCGGCGTGGTGGCCGGTGCTGCTCTGTTGTTGCCGGTCACCGTGGTGCCCACCGCCGCCGCGGCCGAGATCAACGCGACGACGCTCACCTATGACGACAGCCAGGCCGCGGAGTTCAAGGACGTGGTCGCGCAGGGCGTCAACGTCTGGAACACCAGCGTGACCAACGTGCGCATCGTGAAAGCGTCTCCTGGGCAACGCGCGAACATCCGGGTGGTCGCGGATCCCGGGTGGCCGCGGGCCACGCTCGGGCCCGTCCGTCCCGGCGGCCAGGTCACCGTCTGGTACGGCAGGGAAGCCGTCCAGCAGGGCTACAACAAGGTCCGGATCGCCTCGCACGAGCTCGGCCACAGCCTCGGGTTGCCCGACCGGAAGCCTGGTCCGTGCTCGTCGCTGATGTCCGGGTCCACCGGTGGCGTCAGCTGCGCCAACACGAAACCCAACGCCGCGGAAGCCGCGCAGGTGCAACGGAACTACGCCGGAAGCCTGGTGCGGCAGAACGCCGACGCGGGGCGCGTGCTCGTCGACGCGCCTTGATTCACGTCACGTCAGGGGATGTCGCCCGGCATCCCCTGACACGGCGAAGCTCCGGCGGTAGGCCGTCGGCGTGACGCGCATGGTGCGCGTGAAGTGGTGCCGGTAGGTCACGGCTGTGTCGAAGCCGACGGACGTGGCGACGTGGTCGATCGGCAGTGCGGTCTTCTCCAGCAGTGGCAGGCTTGCGTGCACGCGCTGGGTGATGAGCCAGCGGATCGGGCTGGTGCCGGTGCTGCGTGCGAAGTGCCGGAGGTAGCTGCGTGGGGACATGTTCGCGGTGCGCGCGAGCGTCTCGACGGTGATGGGTTCCGTGAGGTTCGAGAGCGCCCACGACATGCTGGCGGTGACGCGGCTGTCGTCCGCGTCGGCGATCACCGGCGATTCGATGAACTGCGCCTGGCCACCATCTCGGTGCGCGGGGACGACCAGCCGGCGCGCGACCGCGTTGGCGATCGTGGGGCCGTGGTCCTTGCGTACCAGGTGCAGGCATAGGTCCAGACCGGCGGCGCTGCCCGCGCTCGTCAGGATCGGATCATCGTCGAGGTAGAGGACGTCCGGGTCGACGTCGACGCGGGGGAAGCGGCGTGCCAGGACGGGGGCGTACTGCCAGTGTGTCGCGGCGCGGCGGCCGTCGAGCAGTCCGGCCGCGGCTAGCGCGAAGGCGCCCGAGCAGATCGACACGATCCGTGCGCCGCGCCGGAAAGCCAAGCGTAGAGCGGAAATCACCGCGGGCGGGCAGTCGCCGTGGATATCGCCGACGCCGGGCACGATGACCGTGGTCGCCGAGGCGAAGGCGTCGAGGTCGCCGTCGGCGTGCAGCGTGGCGCCGCCGACGACCCGCACCGGGCCCGGACGTGCGGAGCAGATCGTCAGCCGGTACCAGTCGACGTCGAACTCCGGCCGGGGCAGGCCGAAGACCTCGGTGACGATGCCCAGTTCGAATGCGGACATGCCGTCGTAGAGCAGGACCGAGACCGTGGGCATGGCGGGATCTTAGCGAACAGCGGCGTTCACGCCACTGTTCGCCCGGAGCCACGCCCAGCACGATGAACGCCATGAGCACAGTTCTCGTCACCTCACCGGCCACCCCGGCCGAGGCCGCCGCCCACTTCGCGGGGCGCCTCGCGTTCGAGGCCGACGTCAGCGACGTCCACGCCGACCTCGAAGCCCGCGTCGCGGGCCTGGTCGTCGTCGACTCCCGCAGCGTCGAATCCTGGGACCAGGGGCACATTCCCGGCGCCCTCCACCTGCCGACCGCGCGGATCGCCGAACGCGCCCGCGACCTCGTCCCGCACGACGCCGTCGTGGTCACCTACTGCTGGGGCCCCGGCTGCAACGGCGCGACCCGCGCCGCGCTCGCCTTCGCCCGGCTCGGTTACCGGGTCAAGGAGATGATCGGCGGTTACGAGTACTGGGTCCGCGAGGGCTTTCCGGTGGACTCCGCGGGCGGGCGGCGGAAGACCGACGCGGACCCGCTGGCCGCGCCGGTGTCCGCCGTCGCCTGCGGCTGCTGACGCCGAGGTCTTGCCGTGAGCCGGGGCGTGGTGATCAGATGGCCGGGTGGCCGAATCCGAGATCTGCGCCCTGACCGCTCGTGAACTCGCCGATCGGCTCCGGACGCGGGAGGTGTCCGCGCGCGAGGTCACGCAGGCGCACCTGGACCGCATCGAGCAGGTCAACCCGCAGGTCAACGCCGTCGTCACCCGCACCGCCGAAAGCGCTCTCAGTGCGGCCGCGGCGGCCGACGAGCGGCTCGCGGCAGGCGAGGACGTCGGGCCGCTGCACGGGATTCCCATGGCGCACAAGGACAGTCACGAGACCGCGGGCATCCGCACGACCTACGGTTCGCCGCTGCTCGCCGACTACGTGCCCGAGCGCGACGAACTGCTCGTCGAACGGCTGCGCGCGGCCGGGGTCATCACGATCGGCAAGACGAACGTGCCCGAGTTCGCCGCCGGCTCGCACACGTTCAACCCGGTTTTCGGCCTGACCCGCAATCCCTACGACCCCACGCGGTCCGCGGGCGGCAGCAGCGGCGGCGCGGCGGCCGCGCTCGCCTGCGGGATGCACCCGCTCGCCGACGGCAGCGACATGGGCGGTTCGCTGCGCAACCCGGCGTCGTTCTGCAACGTCGTCGGCTTCCGGCCCTCGCCCGGTCGCGTGCCGGACTGGCCGCGCGCGATGGGGTGGACGACGATGGCGGTGAAGGGCCCGATGGCCCGCACTGTCGCCGACGCGGCGCTGCTGCTGTCGGTCATGGCAGGGCCCGATCCGCGGGATCCGACGTCGCTGGAAACGCCGGGATCCGTGTTCGCGCAACCACTCGAGGCCGATCCGCGCGGGCTGCGCGTGGCGTGGTCGCCGGATCTCGGCGGCAGTCTCCCGGTCGACCCGGCGGTGGCCGCGGTCGTCGAGCGGGCTGCGCGGACCTTCGAGGATCTCGGCTGCCACGTCGAACGGGACTGTGTCGACTTCACCGGCGCCGACGAGGTGTTCCGCACCTTGCGCGCGTGGAGTTTCGCGCAAACCCACGCGGAGCACCGCGATCGGCTCAAGGCGACCTTGGCGCAGAACGTGGGGGAAGGGCTCCGGCTGTCCGGTGTGGACATCGCGCGGGCCGAAGTGCTGCACACCGCGTTGTTCCATCGCACCCGGGAATTCTTCGAGCGGTACGACGTCCTGCTGCTGCCGGTCAGCCAGGTGCCGCCGTTCGACGCCGAGCTGGAGTACCCGGCGTCGGTCGACGGCGTGCCGATGGAGGACTATCTGGGCTGGATGAGCTCGGCGTACTTCGTGAGCGCCACGGGAAGCCCGGCGCTGTCGGTGCCTGCCGGCTTCACCCCGGACGGGCTTCCCGTGGGCGTGCAGCTCGTCGGAGCGCACCGCGCGGAACTCAGCGTGCTACGGGCCGGACACGCTTTCGAGCAGGCGACACGGTTCGCGGACCGGCGTCCCGGTCTGCTGGGCTGACGGGTTTCCCCAGCCGGCGCCCGAGCACGGTGAGCGCGGCGGGCAGCAGGACCCCGCGGATCAGCGTCGCGTCGAGCAGGATCGCGAACGCCATCCCGAGGCCGATCATCTTGTACTCGATCGCGCTCAGCGTAAGGAAAACGCTGAAGACACCGGTCATGATCACCGCCGCACTGGTGACTACGCCCGCCCCCGAGGCGGTGCCGCCGATGATCGCGTCGCGGGCGCTCATCCCGGACAGCCAGCGTTCGCGGATCCGGCTAAGGATGAAGATGTGGTAATCCATGCTGAGCCCGAACAACAGCACGAACAGGAACACCGGGAGCCAGTCGAGCACGCCGCCGTACGGGGTGAATCCCAGCAGTGACGCGAAATTCCCGTCCTGGAACACCCACGTCAGCACCCCGTACGCGGCGCCGACCGAGAGCAGGTTCAGCGCGATCGACATGATCGCGACGCCGATCGAGCGGAACGCCGCCCATAGCAGGACGAACGCGAGCAGCAGGATGAACCCGAAGACGTAGGGTGTCCGGTCGGCCACCTTCGCCGCGAAGTCGTGTGCGATGGCGGTCTTGCCCGCGACGGCGAATCCGACCCCGCCGACCTTGCCCAGGGTTTGCGGGAGCACATGGTCCCGCAGCGTTCCCAGTGCCTGGTCGGAAGCCAGGGAACCGTTACCCGCCAAGGGAACCCGGACGACGAGTGCCCGGTCGACGGACACCGTCACGACCGGCCCCGCGGTCCGCGCCCCGAGTTCGCCGATGGCGTTGCGCACGGCCGGGGTGTCGACCGGCCCGCCGCGTTCGTTCCAGACGACGACGTGTGCGGGGATGGCCGCACCAGGGAAGGCGTCCTGCATGCGTACCGCGGCGTCGATCACCGGGACGCTGCGCGGCAGGCTTTCCGTGGCCAGCGGCGCCTGGAGCTGGATCCGGCTCGCAGGCAGCGCCAGGACGGCGAGGAGCACGACGGCGAGCCCGCCCCACAGCGTCGGGCGCCGCGTGACGACCTCGGCGACCTTGGCCCAGAACCGGGAATGATCGGCCGTGGTCCGGCGCCGGCCGAGCCAGGGCAGCCTGCCGCGGTCGACCCAGTGCCCGAGCAGCGAAAGCAGCGCGGGCAGCGCGGTCACCGACGCGGCGACGGTCAGGCCGACCACCAGGATCGAGCTGATCGCGAACCCGCGGAGCTGGTCGAGCCCGGTGAAACCCAGCCCGGCCACACACAACGCGACGGTGAGCCCGGAGACGACCACGACCCGGCCCGAGGTGCCGGCGGCGGTCCGGATCGCGTCGTCGACCGGGCGCCCGGCAGCGCGTTCCTCGCGTTCCCGGCGGAGGAAGAACAATGAGTAGTCGACTCCGACCGCGGTCCCGATGAGCAGCGTCATCACGGTGGTGGCGCTGTTGATCGGTACCACTTTGTCCACAGCGGACAGAAAGCCGAACGTCGCGGCCACCGTGGTCGCGGTCAGCAGCAGCGGGATCGACGCGGCGATCAGCGACCCGAAGACGAACAGCAGGATCACCACGGTGAGCGGGAGCGAGATCAGTTCGGACCGCTTGATGTCCTGTTTGATGCTCTTGTCCACCACGGTGCTCAGGCTCAGATCCCCGGCCTGCGCCACCAGGATCGCGGGATGCCGCGCGGCCACGGCGTCGACGGCCGCGCTCGCCGCGGTGAAATGCGGACGGATTTCCGTGTCGGTGCCGGTGATCTGGAACGTCACCAGCCGCGACCTGCCGTCCGGTGCGTCGACCGGCGTACGGAGACCGGTGACCGCGCCCGACGCCTGGAGGGTGCGCACGAGATCGTCGGTCGCCGAACGGAGTTCGACGTCGTCGCGCTGTTCACGTCGTTGGACGAGGACGTTTTCCAGCAGTGGCTCGTAGATGTTCTGAGCGCGGAGAATCCCTTGTGCCGTACCGGATTCCCCGGCGTCGGAGCTGGGGAGACTGGAACCGGGGACGAGCGAGCCGACGGTCAGTGCGAGCACGACGAGCGCGAGCCAGCCGAGGAGGACCGCGGCGCGGTGCCGGATCGACCAGCCCGCGATCCGCTCGATCACCGGCCCCCGCCGGTCCGGGGTGCCTGTGGGCAGCATGAACTAAAGTCCTTCCGTGAAGGAGCGATCTGCGTAAGGACTCGCCTTCGGGCGAGGTGGTGCTTCTTCCTCCTGGGCCGTCGAGTTGCCGCTCGGCGGCCCAGGGCCTTGGTCTTATCCGACGGTCTTATTCGACCTCCTTGAGGACTCGCTCGATGGAGCGCAACCGGTCCTGGACGTCCGCGAGACGCCGTTCGGTCTCCTCCTGCGACCGCGTCGCCCGGTCGGCCAGTGCCCGGTACTCGTGCTCGCGCGCCAGCGCCGCCTTGGCCCGCCAGGTCGAGGCCAGCTGCACGATGGCGACGGTGAGCACGACGGTGATCAGCACGAAGACCCCGGTCACGCCGATGATTTCCTGCCACTGGTGCCAGTTCATGACCGTGCTCCCTCGTCCGAGCCGTCCCCCTGGACGGAATCCGGTGTGCTCAGTGTCGGTACCGCCGCCGCGACGGCCTGCGGGGTGAGCTGGACCGAAAACGGCGTGACCTCGTAGAACTTCATGGCCTTGCCGTCGGCCGAGACCTCGAGACTGGACGTCACCAGCCCCGCCGCCTCCAGCTTGCGCAGGTGTACCTGGAGGAGCGCGCGGCTGATCCGCAGCTCGCGCGCCAGCTCGCTGACGTAGGCGCGTTCGGCGAGCAGCGCGGCGACGATGCGCAGCCGGTGTGGATTCGCGAGCGTCCCGAGCAGCCGGACGAGCTCGTCGCCGGTCGGCGAAGAGCCGCTCACCACGACGTCCCCCACATGCCAATAAAAGTTAGCAGGTGCCGACTCGGATTACCACGTGGTCCGGATTCGTGGCGGTTGACAGGCCTTTCACGAGCACGCCAGGATGGGATCACATTCAGATGATAGGAACATGTGATGACGACATCCGAAGGCATGGTGGACCTCACCGACGCCGAACTCGTGCGGGATCCGTTCACGGCGTATTCGCGGATCCGGGAGCGTGCGGCGCTGGCCAAGGCGGTCGTGCCCGGCATCGAGCCGATGTGGCTGGTCACCCGGTACGACGACGTCAAGCTCGTCATGAGCGATCCGCGGTTCGTCAGCTCCGCCGCGGCCGTGCCGGGCGCGGTGGACCTGCGGGAACAGCTGTGGCGTGCCACGGGGATCCCCGAAGAGCACTTCGTCTACCTGAAGGCCGGAGTCAGCGAGGTCGACGGCGCCGAGCACGCCCGGCTGCGCGGGCTGGTCACCAGGGCGTTCACCGTGCGACGGGTCACCGAGCTGCGTCCCCGGATCGCCGAACTCACCGAGCGCCTCCTGGACGAGCTACCCGGGCGAGCCGAGGACGGCGTCGTCGATCTGTTGCGCCACTTCGCCTATCCGCTGCCGATCGCGGTGATCTGCGAACTGGTCGGCATCCCCGAGAAGGACCGGCCGCAGTGGCGGGACTGGAGTGCCGCGCTGGCCGCGGGATTCGGGCCCGGAGTGGCCGAGGCACTGGCGGGAATGGTGGATCACGTCCGGGTTCTCCTCGAATTCCGGCGGCACCACCCCGCGGACGACCTGATCACCGGACTGGTCCGCGCACAGGCCGAGGACGGCGACCGGCTCAGCGACGTCGAGATGATCGCGCTGGTGCAGAACCTCGTGGTCGCCGGGCATGAGACCACCGCGCATCTGCTGGCCAACGGCACCGCCGCGCTGCTGACCCATCCCGATCAGCTCGCCCTGCTCCGCGCCGACCCCGCCCTGCTGCCGAAGGCCGTGCACGAGCTGATGCGCTGGTGCGGCCCCGGACTGGGCACCCGGATGCGCTACGCCGCCGAAGACGTCGAGATCGGCGGCGAACTGGTCCGCCGCGGCGAGGCCGTGATGCCGGTGCTCGCCGGAGCCAACTACGACCCGCGCGAATTCGCCACCCCCGAGCGGCTCGACATCACCCGCGATCCCGGGCGCGCGGAAACCCACGTCGGCTTCGGCGCGGGACCGCACTACTGCCTCGGCGCCGCGCTGGCCCGGCAAGAGGCCGAGATCGCCTTCGGTGCGTTGTTCCGGCGCTATCCCGGACTCGCGCTCGCGGTCGAGCCGGAGGAACTCCGGCACGGACCGAATCCGGGCACGTGGCAGCTCGACGCGTTGCCCGTCCGGTGGTGAGCCGGGGTGTCACAGCGGGTGGTCCAGCCACACGTTCGGCTCGACGTAGACGCCGAGGTCGCGCGCCACCGAAGCCAGCACGGGCGCGAGACCGCCAGGGACCGTGTTGAGCCCGTCGACAAATTCGACGCCGGTCCACTCCCGCCACTGCGCGAGCGTGCCGGTGACCGTCATCGCGAACGGCGCGACGCCGATCAGCCGCGCGCCGAGCCGTTCGTGCGTGCGCAACCACGGGTCGGCGAACGAGCCGTCCGGACGCTTCCGGGTCACGTAGTCCACAATGGACTCATCCGGTCGCTGCTCCAGTCCGGTCGGCCGCACCGGGACGACAAGTCGTGACAGCCCGGCGGCACGTGCCCGCGCCCTCAGCTCCGAGAGCATGACCGCGGCGAGCCCGCGGCCCCGCGCGTGCTCGGCCACCGTGACCTCGATGGCGACCAGCGTGGTCGGGGCCCGCCCGTCCATGACGTCCTCGGCGGCCCACAGTAACGCGCCGTCCCAGCCGTGCTCGGGCAGTTCCGGCCGCTCAGGCGTCGGGAACTCCACCGGGATCGCGGCGGCACGCGCCACCGGGACGTCGTCGTCCAGCAGCACCAGGAAGAACTCGGGCCACCGCGCGGCCAGCCGCTTCGACTTCGCCAGCAGGCCCACCACGTCGTGGCCCAGGAACTCCCCGCCGACGGCACCGAGGCCGAGCGCGGGCCGCCGCAGATCCGGGCGGGTCGCCAGGTCTTCCATGCGCATCGGCCCAGTAGAGCCGATCTGCCCGGCCGGGACCACGGGAATTCCGTGCGGGAACGGCGATCTTGCGTGATCGGGCACGGAACTCGCGTGATTGGACGCGTAACTCGCGTACCTGGATGGCGAACTCGCGTACCTGGACGGACGACTCGGCCTACAGCGGGTGGTCCATCCAGACGTTGGGCTCGACGTAGATGCCGACGTCGTGCGACACCGAGGCGTGGACCGGGGCGATGCCGCCGGGGATCCGGTTCGGACCATCGGCGAGCTTGACCCCGGTCCACTCCCGCCACTGGGCGAGCGTGCCGGTGACCGTCAGCGCGAAGGGCGCGATCTTCACCAGCCGCGCGCCCAGCCGCTCATGGGTCCGCAGCCAGCGGTCGGCGAACAAACCGTCGTCCCGGCGGCGAAACGCGTACTCCGGCATCGGCACGTCCGGCTCGGCTTCCTTGCCGATCGGGCGCACCGGCGCTACCAGCCGGGTCAGTCCGGTTTCGACGGCGCGAGCCTTGAACGCCTTCAGCGCGTGCGTCGAGAGACCGGTGCCCAGCAGGTGCCGCGCCACCACGATTTCGAGTGCCACCAGAGTGGTCGGTGCGCGACCGTCGACAAGGTCCTCGACGGCCCAGCGCAGTGCCGCGTCCCAGCCGTCGTCGGGCAGTTCGGAGCGGTCCGCGGTCGGGAACGCGACCGGAATGGACAGCGCCCGCGCCATCAGCGTGTCGTCGTCATCGAGAAGAACAAGGGAATACTGGCCCCAGTGCTTCAGCAATCGCTCGGGTGCGATCACCTTGCCGCCGGGGCCGCGATAGAGGAATTCGCCGCCGACGTCACCGAGCCGCAGTGCGGGATCGACCAGATCCGGCCTGCCGGAGAGATCCACAACGCGCATCGGCACAGTAAACCGAGATGATCATGGCCGGGATACCTGCTTCCGGGCGAAGCGCGCGGATCGTGGCTCCGCGGGAAACTCAGCGCATGGGCAGCACCTTCCTCCGCTTGGTCAGCGTCGTCGGGCTCAGGTTGGCGTTGGTGCCCGCGTGGTGGCCGTCGAGGTAGCCGGTGCCCGACAGCCGCCGGGGCGGGGCCGCGCGCAGATCGCTGAACTGCTCGTCGAAGGCCTGCTGCACCATCGCGGTGCGATCGCGGACGACCAGCTCGGCCGAGCGCCCGCTCGCCGACATCGCGGTGTGGCCCTGCACCGCGCGCTCCTCGGCTTGGCGCAACCGTTCGTACACCGCCCGCGCGAACCCGTGCAGCCACGTCCGCCGGTACGCGGCCAGCGATTCACCGCGGAAGACGCGGTTCTCCGGCCGTACCCTGGTCAGCTGTGTTGTCGCCTGCAACAGCAGGCTGGTGAACAGCAGCTCCACGCGTTCGAGGTCGGAGCGGAACCCGAAGACGGTCACCGCCTCGACACCCTTGGCCGCGCGATGCAGCAGCGTGCGGCAGCGCAACGGGAACGCGATGTTGGTCAGCAGCGTGGCCTTGTCCCTGCTGTAGGGATTGTCGAGCGGGATCTTGCGCATGCCGATCTCGTCGGCTCCCGCGCCCGCGTCGGCGACCATCGCGCGGTCGATCCCGTACCGCGCGATCAGCTCGGCGGCCTTGGTGTTGTACAGCTCGGCTTCCGCCTCGGTGACCGCCGGGTCCTCCGCCTTGGCGAGCAGCTTCCGGACCCGCGCGAGCAGCATGTCGTGGTCGGGCAATGGTCCCCCTTCCTGTTCGGGCGAGGCCCAGCCTGGTTGGGTGGGCACGGGGACAACATAGGACGCGGGTACGACAATATTCGATCAGGTGTTCGGGCAGGGGAGGTGGTCGGTGTGTCCGCCGAAGTCGCCGTCGTCGGCTCCGGCCCCAACGGCCTGGCCGCCGCGGTCCTGCTGGCCAGAGCCGGTCTCGGCGTCGAAGTGTACGAGTCCGCCGCCGAGATCGGCGGTGGTGCCCGCACGGTGCCGCTGTTCGACGCCGACGTCCGGCACGACGTCTGCGCCGCGGTGCATCCGATGGCCGCGGCCTCGCCGTTCTTCCGCGGGTTCGACCTCGCCGCCCACGGGGTCGAGCTGCTCCACCCGGAGATCTCCTACGCCCATCCGATCGACGAGCACCGCACCGCGCTGGCCTATCCCGGCCTGGACCGGACCTGCGCCGGGCTCGGCGCCGACGGCGATCGCTGGCGACGTCTCATGGGGCCGCTCGTCGCCCGCAGCCCCGGCGTCGTCGAGGCATTGCTCGGCGACCTCCGGCACCTCCCGCGCGACCCGCGCGCGGCCGCCCTGCTGCTGGCCCGGATCCTCACCCAGGGCCTCGGGTTCCGCGGTCCGGAAGCCCCCGCCCTGCTGGCCGGCGTCGCCGCGCACACGATGTCCCCGCTGCCCGCTCTGCCCGCGGCGGGCGCGGCGCTGCTCCTCGGTCACCTCGCGCACGCGACCGGCTGGCCGATCCCGCGCGGCGGCAGCCAGTCGATCGTCGACGCACTCGCCGCGGACCTGGTCGCGCACGGCGGCCGGATCCATCGCGACAGCCGGGTGACCGACCTGCGGCAGCTCGCGCACGCCCGCGCCGTCCTGCTCGACCTCGTGCCCCGCGGCGTGCTCGGCATCGCGGGCGAACTGCTGCCCGCCGGATACCGCCGGGCACTGGAGCGGTACCGGTACGGCCCCGGTGCGGCGAAGGTGGACTTCCTCGTATCGGAACCGATTCCGTGGCGCGACAAGCGAATCGGCACGGCCGGGACCGTCCACATCGGAGGGACGCGGGCCGCGGTGCACGCGGCGGAGAACACCGTCGCGGCGGGCAGGCGCGCGGACGAGCCGTTCGTGCTCCTCTCCGAGCCGATGACCGCCGACCCGTCCCGGGGGCTGCCCGGCAAGCGTCCAGTGTGGACATACGCGCACGTGCCGCACGGCGATCCACTCGACGCCACCGATGCCGTCCGGCGCCGGATCGAGCGGTTCGCGCCCGGTTTCTCCGACACGATCCTCGCGTCGGCCGCCCGGCCGGCGTCGGAACTGGAGGCCTACAACGCGAACTACGTCGGCGGGGACATCGCCGGGGGTGCGGTGAGTCTGCGGCAGTTGCTCGCCCGCCCGGCACCGCGCTGGAACCCCTACCGCACGCCGCTGAGTGGCGTGTACCTCTGCTCAGCCGCGACGCCGCCCGGATCCGGTGTCCACGGGATGGCCGGAATGCACGCGGCGAAGGCGGTGCTACGCCGCGAGTTCGGCATCCAGGGCCTTCCCGCCGGCTGGGACACGTAACATTCTTCCAAGCCTTCGGAGCGCACCGGTGCGCAAAGTGGGCTCATGACTGACGAAACCACCGAGGAATCGACCCTGCCCCTGGCCGACGGGCCTCTCCACGTCCGCCAGGACGGCCCCCGTGACGCCCCCGCGGTCCTGCTCGTCCACGGGTCCGCGTCGTCGGTCCGTTCCTGGGATCCGCTGGTGCCGATGCTGGCCGGGGCGCATCGCGTCGTCCGGCTCGACCTGCTCGGCCACGGCCGATCCGCCAAACCGGACGGCGCGAGCTACGAGATCCCGGACCAGGGACGGCGGGCAGGCGAGGTGCTGGATTTGCTCGGCGTGCGCAGTGCCGTCGTGGTCGGACACTCCACCGGCGGCTCGGTCGCCACCGCCCTCGCCGAGCAACGCCCTGGCCTGGTGACCGCGCTCGCGCTCATCAACACCGGGCCCTGCTCGGACGCGTTCATCGCGCAGGAGTTCGCCATCGGCCCCGCACAGTGGCCGGAGCTGACCGACGAGCAGATCCGCCAGGCCATGAGCCCGGCCTTCAGCCGCCCGGGTTTCGTGATTCCCCAGCAGCTCGTGGACGACGTGCGCGGGATGACCTACCACGCCTTCACCGAGACATTCCGGGCGTCCAGCGGCTATCTGGCGCAGCGGCCACTCCCTGATCGGCTGAAATCCCTCGGTAAACCGCTCCTGGTGATCTTCGGCGAAGAAGACCGGAGATGGCGTTCTTCCTCCTCCGCCGACTACGGCGTGGTCGCGGGCGCGCGCGTCGAGTTGCTGTCCGGCGTGGGGCATTCGCCCATGCTCGAGGATCCACTGCGGACCGCGGCGCTCCTCCTGCCCTTTCTTGCGCGGGCGGAGTGAAACCCGCGCTAAGTGGGTTGCGCCAGGGCACCGCAGGGGCCAGTGTCACACCTATTACTGGGTGGCTCTGGAGGGGCAATGCGAACCATGCGTGTGCTCGCCGCGATCGGGCTGGCGAGCGTCTCCCTGCTCTCCACCGCCGTGCCGGCGTCGGCAGCCGACGATCCGGCGAGGCAGGTGGTGATCCGTGACGGCGAGACGAAACCCGTCTACGACTACGCGAAGGCGGTGCGGGAACAGGTCTACGTCGAAACACCGGTCGACAGCGACCGCGACGGCAAACGGGACCGGGTGTCGGTGTACGTCACCCGGCCGAAGGAAACCGACGGCGGGCTGAAGGTCGCCAGCATCATCGAGCCGAGCCCGTACTTCGGCGGCACGATCGACGCGCCGTACCACCCCGCCGACGTCACCGACGTGCCGCGGATCTCGCCGTGGACACCGCCGACCGGCCCCCAGCCCCCGGTGAACTACAACCGGGTCTACTACGACAACTACTTCGTCTCCCGCGGCTACGCCGTGCTGTCGGCGAACACGCTCGGCACCGGCGACTCCGACGGCTGCCCGAGCGCGATCGGGCCCGAAGAGAAGACCGGCATGAAGACGGTCGTGGAATGGCTGACCGGCAAGGCGAAGGCGTTCACCAAGGACGGCAAGGAGATCAAGGCCTCCTGGTCCACCGGCAACGTCGCGATGGCGGGCAAGAGCTACGACGGCACGCTGCCGGTCGCGGTCGCGAGCACCGGGGTCAAGGGGCTGAAGACGATCGTCTCGATCTCCGGCATCGCGAGCTGGTACGACTACTACCGCGCGGAAGGCGGGGTCGTGTCGCCCGGCGGGTACGTCGGCGAGGACGCCGATCTACATGCGAAAGTGGTGCTGACCCGCAAGAACCCGGAGGTGTGCGCGGGCCCGATCCACGAGATGGAGAAGGCGATGGACCGGGTTTCCGGGGACTACAACGCCTTCTGGGACCAACGGAACTTCGCCAAGGACCTCGGCAACTACCACGGCAGCGTGTTCCAGGTCGCCGGGATCAACGACTGGAACGTCAAGCCCAAGAACTTCACCGATCTGTGGGAAGCCTTGGGCCGCAACGACATCACCCGCAAGCTGTGGCTGCACCAGGCCGCGCACGACGACCCGCTCTACGTCGCGCAGCAGTTCTGGCTCGACGCGGTGCACCAGTGGTTCGACCACGAGCTCTACGGCGTCCGCAACAACGTGCTGAAGCAGCCGAAGGTGCACTTCGAGACGTCGCCGGGGAAATGGACCGACTACCGCGACTACCCGGAAC
Organism: Amycolatopsis sp. NPDC059021; assembly: GCF_042739895.1. Classification (NCBI taxonomy): domain Bacteria; kingdom Bacillati; phylum Actinomycetota; class Actinomycetes; order Pseudonocardiales; family Pseudonocardiaceae; genus Amycolatopsis; species Amycolatopsis sp. NPDC059021. Next base: position 8,791 of record NZ_JBHYIQ010000063.1, on the reverse strand, counting down.
CTGGCGCGCACGACGTCACGCTGCGGCTCGGCGCGTCGCACGGGGACCAGCCGGGCGTGCTCGGCCCGTGGGTGCCCGGTTACGGGCGGAAGCAGCAGTTCGTGGACGACCCGGCGAGGACGGCGGACAGCCTGATCGCCGCGCAGGACAAGACCGATCCGAACCGCCTGCTGTACGTGTCGGAGCCGCTGCCGAAGGACGTCCGCATCTCCGGGACGCCCGAGGTCAGCGTGCGGGCGTCGGTGGACGGGAAGTCGCCGTACCTGAGCGCGCTGCTCGTGGACTACGGCACCGACCAGCGGATCACCGGATTCGGCCCGACGAAGGACAGCTGGTGCTTCGGGGACACGCTCGGCGCTGATTCCGGGTGCCGGCCGAAGTACGCCTACACCACCGCGCAGACGCCGTACGACGTGATCAGCCGCGGCTGGCTGGACGTGCGGAACCGGCATTCCGACAGCCGGACCGAGCCGATCCAGGCCGGGCGGACGTACTCCTTCGACTGGGACCTGCAGCCGCGGCAATACCAGCTGAAGGCCGGGCACCGCCTCGGCGTCGTGCTCCTGGTGACCGACCGGGACTACACGCTGCACTACCCGGCGGGGACGAAGGTTTCGGTGACACTGGGCGAAAGCTCGATCCGGCTCCCCGTGGTCGGCTGAGAGCGGTAGTGGTCCGTGAAGGCCTCCTTCACAGCGCTCAACCCAATGTAAGATGGCGAAACGCGCTATAAACCCCGTATCCTCAACAAAAAAACACA
>NZ_JBHYIQ010000063.1:0-8021 GCF_042739895.1 Amycolatopsis sp. NPDC059021 | reverse complement strand
CGGCCGCGGCGCGGCCGCTCCGGCCGGTGGGGGGCTCGTACCCGCCTACGTCCGGCGCGATCCCCGTGTGCGGGGCGCCTTACCGGGACTTTCAGCCCAGATAGGCGTCGAGGGTGACGGCGAGGGCGACTTCGGCCGACGGCGCGAAGCTCGCCCCGGCCAGGCCGCCCCACAGCCACAGCTGCGCCAGCCCGTGCAGCGCGGCCCACAACGACGTCGCCAGCAGCCGCGGATCCGTGCCCTGGTGCCAGTTCCCGGCCTGGACGGCCGCGACGAGCTCGGCGAAGAAGTCGAACACCGCGCTGCTCACCGCGGTGAGTTCCGGGTCATCGGGGTCGATCAGATCCCGGCGGAACATCAGCTCGAACATCGCCGGGTTCCCCAGCGCGAAGTCGAGGTAACCGTGACAGGCGGCGGTGAGCCGTTCCCGGGCGGTGCCGTCGGGCAGCTGCTCGCGACGTTCGAGCAGCTGCCGGTAGCCGAGTACGGCGACGGCCGAGAGCAGTTCGGCGCGGCCGGAGAAATGCCGCAGCGGGGCGCCGTGGGACACGCCCGCGGCCTTCGCGATCCCTCGTAGGGTCACCGCGCCGACGCCCTCCTCGGCGAGCAGGGCGTTCGCGGTGCTGATCAGATGGCTTCGGGTGCCCATGCGCCCAAGGCGTCCACTTCGGACAGTGCGACCGGCTGGAGTTCCGGCCGTTTGGGGAGAAAGCCGTCACCCGACGAACGGCCGGTCAGGCGATTGCGGACGCGGGTGAGCATCGCGGGCGCGACGTGCTCGCGGAACCAGCGCAGATCGCCGCGCAGGCCGGGCCGGACGTCGGTGCCCGGCAGCGGCCGCAGCCAGTCGTGTTCGAGACCGAGCCGGTCCAAGACGTGTCCGGCGACGCGCCGGTGTCCCGCCTCCGACAGGTGCAGCCGGTCCGGGCCGAAGTAGCGGGAGTCGTGGGCGGCCTGGTCGGGCCACAGGTCGACGAGCAGGGTGCCGTAGCTGACCGACGCCTCGCGGATCGCGTCGTTGAGCGCGGTCACGCGGGGCCGCATCCGGCGGACGAACGGCACCCGGTCGGAGATGTCGCTGAGCGTGAAGGTGACGACGGTCGGGGCGAGCCGGGCACAGGCGCGGATGGCGGCGTCGACGCGGCGGGCGACCGTGCGCTCGTCCCAGTCGCGGTGCAGGACGTCGTTGCCGCCGCCGAACAACGCGATCAGGTCGGGCCCGAGCCGCTGCGCCGTCGGGATCTGCTCGGCGGTGATCTGGTCGAGCCGCCTGCCCCGCACCGCCAGGTTGGCGTACTGGAAGCCGTCGTGGGCGAGCCGCGCGGCGACGAAGTCCGCCCAGCCGCGGTACTGGTCGCTACCGGGGTACGGGTCGTCGAGCCCTTCGGCGCAGCTGTCGCCGAGAACGACGAAACGGTCGTAATGCATCAACGTCTCCGTAACCCATGGTTCACCTTGTAGACACTGTCTATCAAACGTCTGTAGACGCTGTCTACTTCTCGGGTGCGGGTCTCGCCCGCCCGGGTTACGCGGAGTGACGTCGTTTGCGCCACGAATACACCGCGATCCCGGCGCCGGGCGCGGCCGTCAGCAAGCCGATCAGGCTTCCGGCCAGCGGAGACTGGCTGAGGAACGCGGCCATCGCGCACAACTCGCCGAGGACGACGGACGCGCCGAAGAAGAACTCCCGGAGGATGCGGAGGGTGTTCGTGGTGCGTCGATCGGATTCCACCACCTGAGTGAACGCCTCGACCGGCTTCATCGGGTCCTCTCCGGAGCCTTCGCGCGCAGGGCGATGCGGAGCGCGGGAATGCGGACGAGCAGCCGGAAGGCGTACATCAACTGCGCGCGATGCGGATGGGCCGATTGCGCCAGTTCATCGAGTTCGCTCAGGTACTCGTCGAAGTAGCGTTCGCGGTCGGCGGGCGGCAGGATGCGCGACGCCCAGCTGATGGCGCGTTGTGGCCCCCGTGCGATGGGGCGCCGAGCCGGCGGCGGGGGAGGTTGTGTCGTCGGCCGCGTGGGTTCTTCTGCCTCGAAGAGATCGCCCGGCACCTCGGTGATCGGGTTGGACGGGTGGTCGCGCAGGCGATGCCTCCCCGACGGCGTTGCTTCCGGTGGTTCCGGTTCGGGTGTCTCCGGCGGAGTGGTGACCCGTGCGATGTGGTCCAGGAACTTTCGTCGCGGATTGTCCTCGTCCTCGTCCTCGCGCGGTTCCGCGGGCGAGGGGAAGTAGGGGACCGGAGGCGGGGCGCCGTAATCCGGAGGTTCGAAAGGCGGATAGCCGTAACGCTGGTAGCCGTAGGGCGCATCGTCGTGAGGCGGATAGTCGTAAGGCGGCGGATCCCCGTAACCGCGTTCGTAGCCGTACACCGACGGGGGTGAGCCGTAATCGAATTCTCGCGACGGGGAGGATTCCGCGGTCACGGCAGGCCTCCCGCGGTCCCCGGTCGCAACCGGTCGAGGCCCTTGGCGCTCGGGGCCGCACGGTGCAGCGCTGCCTTCACCGTGGCCAGGCTGTCCGGATTCAGCCGGTAGTACCGCCGCTTCGGCCGCCCTTCCTCCCGCGCGTCGATGTTCTCCCAGCGGCTGAGCAGCCACCCGGCCTTCTCCAGCCGCGCCAGGATCGGGTGGATCGTGCCGCTGGGCAGTCCGGCCGCCTCGCACAGCTGGAGGCCGTACATCTCCCGATCCGGTTCGTCGATCAGGACGTGCAGGACGAGCTGCGTCGGCAGCGTCATCCGTGGCTCACGGGAACCAACCATGCAAGAACTCTACCTAGCCCCCTAGGTAGAGTTCAAGCGAGCCGAACCCGATGGGCCGAAGCGACCGCGCGGCGCGGGTCGTCGGGAGGCAGCGCCGCGCACAGCGCGTCCACGATCGCCAGGTCGTCGACGCCGCACGACGTTTCCCAGAACGCCCACAGCACGTCCGCGTCGCCGCTGTTCAGCGCCACCTGCCGGACCTGCGCGGTCAGCGCCTCCCGTTCCGCCCGGATCGCCGGAGCCTCCGACTCCGGCAGCAGCGGACCCCGGAACGCGCGCACGACCTCCGCGGCGGACCCGCTGCGCAGGGCCGCGCGGCAGCGCAGGAAATCCGCGTCGACGTCGGCGGCCAGCCGATACGGCCGCGTCTGCACGACCGACGTCCCGAGCTGGGTCCGCAGCCGGTGGATCTCGGCGCGCACGGTCACCGGATTACCGCTCTCGCCGTAGAGCTGACACGCCAGCCGGTCCGCGGTCATCCCACCCGGGTTCAGCGCGAGCAGAGTCAGAATCTCCGCGTGCCGCAAGGTGAACGGCACCTCGCGACCGTCCACAGTGGCCGACCCGGGCCCGTCGGTCAGGAACTCCAGCGCCAGCCGCGCGCGGTGCGGCCTGCCCCCGGAGGACAGCCGCAGCAGATATCCCTCCGGCAGCGGGTCCACGGTGGCGATCCGGCCGTCCGGCAGCGCGACCGTCCCGCCACCGCGCCGGACGTCCACAGTGGACGGCAGGGCGCAGGACTCCGCGGCCAGGACCCGCCCGCTCGCCGACAGCAACGCGCCGGGACGTCCGCGCAACGCCTCCAGATGCCGCATGTTCGCCTGGCGCAGCTGTTCGTCGCGGATCGCGAGCCGGGCCCGCAACTGGCCCTCGGCGAGCTGAGCCGACGCCGTCACCAGAGCCAGCATCGCGGGATGCACCGTCCGAAGTGGACCGCTGACGTCGATCGAGCCGAGCAACGCTCCGGTGTCCGGGTCGCGCACCGGCGCCGCCGCGCACGTCCACGCGTGGTACCGGCGCACCAGGTGCTCGGCGGAATAGATCTGCACCGGCTCACCGGTCGCGAGCGTCGTGCCCATCGCGTTGGTCCCGGCGGCCGCCTCGCTCCAGCGCGTGCCCTCGGTGAGCGCGACCCGGTCCGCACGCAGCAGCACCCCGGTTTCGCCCTCGCGCCACAGGATCAGGCCATCCGCGTCGGTCACGATCATCATGTGCTCGGCGTCGTCGGCGATGCTGACCAGCGTCTGCCGCAACAGCGGCAGCACCGCGGCGAGCGGATGTTCCTCGCGCAGCCCGGTCAGCTCGCCGGGCTCGTACACCAGCGGCGCCTCGCCGTCGTCCGGGTCCACTCGCGCGGCCAGCGACCGATCCCAGGACGCCGAGACCACGGAACGTGGCGAGCGCGGCGCGGGCATCCCGGCGAGCACCGCTTCCCGGACATGCTCGAGTAGCCGCGCGTACGACTCCGGATCGCGCAGCAGGTCGGCTTCCGGCGCCTCTGCCACGGTCATGAGGCTAGTGACCGGGCTCACGCGCCTGCAACGTCGATGCAACGTTGCCGGACCTACCTTCGCGGCCAGCACCGTCACTCCGAGCAACGAGGCAGGAACGATGGCCCTGTACGCCGCACCCGGCACCGAAGGCAGCGTGGTCAGCTACGAGCCGCGCTACGACCACTACATCGGCGGCGAGTACGTCCCGCCCGCCGGCGGTCAGTACTTCGAGAACCCGACACCCATCACCGGAAAGACGTTCACCGAGATCGCGCGCGGCACCGCGCCGGACGTCGAAAAGGCCCTCGACGCCGCACACGGCGCCGCCCCGGCCTGGGGGAAGACATCGGTGGAGGAACGCGCGGGCATCCTGCTCAAGATCGCCGACCGCATGGAGCAGAACCTCGAGAAGATCGCCGTCGCCGAAAGCTGGGAGAACGGCAAACCGGTCCGCGAGACGCTGGCCGCCGACATCCCGCTGGCCATCGATCACTTCCGCTACTTCGCCGGCGCGCTGCGCGCGCAGGAGGGCGGGATCTCGCAGATCGACGAGAACACCGTCGCCTATCACTTCCACGAGCCGCTCGGCGTCGTCGGCCAGATCATCCCGTGGAACTTCCCGATCCTGATGGCCGTCTGGAAACTCGCACCGGCGCTGGCCGCGGGCAACGCCGTCGTGCTCAAGCCCGCCGAGCAGACCCCGGCGTCGATCCACCTGCTGCTGTCGATCATCGGCGATCTGATCCCGCCCGGCGTGGTGAACGTCGTCAACGGCTTCGGTGTCGAGGCGGGCAAACCGCTCGCGTCGAGCAGCCGCGTGCGCAAGGTCGCCTTCACCGGCGAGACCACGACCGGGCGGCTGATCCTGCAGTACGCCAGCGAGAACATCATCCCGGTCACCGTCGAACTCGGCGGCAAGAGCCCGAACATCTTCTTCGACGACGTCGCCTCGGCCAACGACGCCTTCTACGACAAGGCGCAAGAGGGCTTCGCGCTGTTCGCGCTGAACCAGGGCGAGGTGTGCACGTGCCCGTCGCGGGCGCTGATCCAGGCCGGGATCTACGACCGGTTCCTCGGCGACGCCGTCGAGCGCGTCCGGAAGATCAAGCAGGGCAACCCGCTCGACACCGAGACGCAGATCGGCGCGCAGGCCTCGAACGACCAGCTCGAAAAGATCCTGTCCTACATCGACATCGGCAAACAGGAAGGGGCCCGCGTACTGACCGGCGGCGGGCGCACCGACCTCGGCGGCGACCTGTCCGGTGGCTACTACGTCGAGCCGACGGTGTTCGAGGGCGACAACAAGATGCGGATCTTCCAGGAGGAGATCTTCGGGCCGGTCGTGTCGGTGGCGAAATTCGACGACTACGACGACGCGCTGAAGATCGCCAACGACACGCTGTACGGCCTCGGCGCCGGCGTCTGGTCGCGCGACGGCAACACCGCCTACCGCGCGGGCCGCGACATCCAGGCGGGCCGCGTGTGGGTGAACAACTACCACGCCTACCCGGCGCACGCGGCCTTCGGCGGCTACAAGGCGTCCGGGATCGGGCGCGAGACCCACAAGATGATGCTGGACCACTACCAGCAGACGAAGAACATGCTCGTGTCCTATTCGGACAGTGCGCTGGGCTTCTTCTGATGGCCCAGCGGGTAGACCTGACACCGGCCGCCGCGGATCTGCTGCGACGGCTGGTGTCGCTCCACGGTCCGGTGATGTTCCACCAGTCCGGCGGCTGCTGCGACGGGAGCGCGCCGATGTGCTACCCGGCGGGCGAGTTCCGCACCGGGGCGTCCGACGTCTGCCTCGGCTCGCTGGCGGTCGCGGGGATCGGGGATGTTCCGGTGTGGATGTCCGGGGCGCAGTTCGAGTACTGGAAACACACTCATCTGACGATCGACGTCGTCCCCGGCCGCGGGAGCGGGTTCTCCCTCGAAGCGCCCGAAGGCGTGCGCTTCCTGATCCGCTCCCGGCTGCTCACCGACGAGGAGGTCGCCGCGCTGGGATAACTATACGAACGGTCGTGCTATATTCGGGGGCATGACCGAGTTCGGAGTAGCCGGGGTGTACGTGGGCAAGCCGAGCGTGCTCGGGCACCAGCGGGATCAGCCGGTGCTGAGCGCGATCACGAAGGCCAGGGTCGAAGCGCCGGAACTGACGCTCACCGAGATCAACCTCGACGGGGACGACCAGGCCGACCGGACCGTGCACGGCGGTGTCGACAAAGCGGTATATGTCTACCCTGCTGAGCACTATCGCGCCTGGGCCGAGGATTCCTTCACCGCCGCGCCCGGCGACTTCGGGGAGAACGTGTCGGTGACCGGCGCCGCCGAGGAAGAGGTCCGCGTCGGCGACGTCTGGGAGTGGGGTGAGGCGCTGCTCCAGGTGTCGCAGCCGCGGACGCCGTGCTTCAAACTGGCGATGAAGACGCGTCGCAAGGACATCATCCCCGCGATGATCGACTCCGGGCGCAGCGGCTGGTATTTCCGCGTGCTGCGCCCCGGCACTGTGCCGACGAGCGGCGCGATGAAGCTCGTCGAACGCAGTGACGGGCCGAGCATCACCGAGGTCTACCTGGTGTCCTACGCCAACATCGCGCAGTTGGACCCGTCGCGGCACGATGCGCTCTTCGCGCTGGCTGACAGGGTGGTGAACACACCCGCGCTCTCGCCGCAGTTCCGTGCCGGCGTTCAGTCCACTGTGGAACGCTGGCGGGCGCGCCGTGCCGGTTGACGGCCGCCACGCCCGCGGGGACGCGACCCGGCGGACGGTGTTGCGGCACGCGGTCGACGTCGCCTCGGTGGACGGTCTCGACGGGCTTTCGCTCGGCAGGCTCGCCACCGAACTGGACCTGAGCAAGAGCGGCGTGTTCGCGCTGTTCGGGTCCAAAGAGGACCTTCAGCTCGCGACGATCCAGGCCGCCGACGAGATCTTCGCCGAGCACGTTCTGCGCCCGACGTCCGAGGTCGCGCCCGGTATGGCGCGGCTTCGGGCGTTGTGCGACAACTGGCTCGCCTATTCGGAACGGCGGATCTTCCCCGGCGGGTGTTTCTTCTTCAATGTCGGCGCGGAATTCGACGCGCGCCCCGGCCGGGTGCACGACGCGATCGCGGCGGCGAGTAAGGCGTTCACCGGGTTCATCGCCGACACCGTCGCGGAGGCGGCTCGGCTCGGCGAACTGGCACCGGGCGCCGACGTCGCGCAGCTCGCGTTCACCCTGCACGCGCTCGGCCGGGCCGCGAACGCCGAAGCCGTCCTCCACGGCGGCTCCGGCGCCTACCGGCTGGCCCGCGCATGCATGCACGCCCAGCTCGACGCCGCCGCCCGGTAGTCCGTGAAGGACTCCTTCACAGCGCTCAACGCCGGTAAGGGGTCCTTCACGGACCCGTGCGACCGGTGCGCCGAGTGGGGCCGCTCGACCGCGGCGATCCGGACCCGGGGTGGAAAGGACGTGGGGGCCTCCCCGAGGGACCCAGAGTCCCTCGGGGAGACCCCACGGCACGACCAACCGGGACGAATACGACATAACGGAGAATTCACCGTGTGTCGCAGGGTGCTACGCGTTCGTGCTGGAGGGTGCCTCGGTGCGGTGGCGGGGGTGTGACGAGGGCGTCCCTGGGGGCGGTGGATGCGCTCAGGGCGTCCTTCGGACCTCGCTCGCACGCCGCCAGCATCGTCCGGCGTCGCGAACGCTCCGTTGCCGACGATGAACGTCCCGAACCGCTCTCTCTTATAAACAACACACAGCCCACCATACAACGT
>NZ_JBHYIQ010000062.1:46513-58906 GCF_042739895.1 Amycolatopsis sp. NPDC059021 | reverse complement strand
TCCCGCCGGCTCGGTGTTCGCCCTCCCCCCCGCCGCCCCGGGCCGCCCCCCCCCGCCCCCGCCGCACCCCGGCGGTCACCTGTCCACAGCCGCCCCCGAATGTGGATAACTTCGGCCCCGCGCCCCGGAAAACCCGGGACTGTCGTACCTCGCCGATAGAATGTTGCTGGGGTCGCCCCCCGGAGAGGGTGGGGGACACCCTGGGGATGGCGCGGCGCGGGGCAAGCGGGGTCCTGGGCGTGCGCCCCGTGGCTCAGGAGCCGAGGTGTTCGGCGCGCGTCGGGACCAGAGTGATGGCCAGCGCCGGGAAGATCGCCGCGACGCAGAAGGCCAGCGCGTAGCGCGAGTCGCCGATCACCAGGCCCAGCACCGGCGGGGTGAGGGCCGAGGCGAGGTTCTGCGCGGTGTTCTGGGCGCCCATCGCGCGGCCCGACCAGGCCACGCCGGCGAGTTCGGCCGACGCGGTGAAGCCGAGACCGTTGTCGCTCACCGTGATCACCGCCGCCAGCGCCAGCGCGAGCGCCGCCAGCCACGGCCAGGTCGCGTCCCCGAGCGCGACCAGCAGCATCGCCGCCGCGCTCGCCACCGCCAGCTGCCGCATCGGCCGCAGCCTGCTGCCCACGCGGTCGGACCAGTAGCCCGAGGCCAGCCTGCCCAGCGCGCCCAGCACCTGGACGACCGCCAGGAACCAGCCCGCCGCCAGCACACCCCAGTGCTGCACCGAAACCAGGTACACCGGCGCGAACGCCGACACCGCGAACTGCGGGACGACCAGCAGCGCGCTCGCGCCGTGCAGCCGCCACAGCGCCGGTTTCCGGTACGGCGACGGCGGTTTCTCACCCGAGCCCGCGCCCGGCCCCGCACCCGGCCCAACCGGGCGCGGCGGGTCCACGACGAGCCAGACGACCAGCGCGGCGACGACCACCGCGAGCACCGCGGGCAGCAGCATCGCGGCCCGGAAACCCCAGTGCTCCGCGAGCGGCGGCAGCCCCAGCGCGGCGACGCCGACGCCCAGCGGCTGCGCGGTCTGCCGGATGCCCATCGCCACCCCGCGTTCGGACGCGGAGAACCAGCCCATCACCACCCGGCCACTCGCCGCGTTGACCGACGCCGAACACGCACCGGCAGCCAGAAACACCCCGAAGAGTAGGCCGACCGAGTGAGTCCCGAGCGCGGCGAACACCAGGAGTAACCCCGAAGCGCCCAGGCCGAGCGCCATGATGAGCCGCTCCCCGTAACGGTCCGCAGCCGCGCCCCACACGATCAGGGTCAGCAACAACCCGGCACTCGGCGCCGCGACCACGGTGCCCGCCTGCGCCAGGGTCAGTCCCGCGGTCGCCCGCATCGCGGGGACCAGAAAGGGAAGGCCGTACAGGAAAGTGCAGCTCGCGGTCTGCGCGGCGAGACCGAGCGCGAGCACGAGCCACCGGTTCACCCGAGGTTTTTCCCGGACCACACCCGCGCTCGCGACCTGCGACATCGTCACCACTATCCCATATTTTGAGACCCAGTTCCTATATACTGAAATATAGTTGGGCATGCTAAGGAACGCAACCGCCTTCCGGCGGCCGCGTTCCGGGCGGGGAAACTCAGGCCAGCGCGGCGTATCCCGGCTTGATCACGGTGTTGATGAGCTTCAACCGGTCGTCGAAATCGATGAACGCCGATTTCATCGCATTGATGGTGAACCACCGCAGGTCGTCGAGGCCGAAGCCGAACGCCTCGTGCAGCGCCGCGAATTCGCTGCTCATCGAGCACCCGCTCATCAGCCGGTTGTCGGTGTTGACGGTCACCCGGAAGCCCAGCCGGGCCAGCAGCCCGATCGGGTGCTCGGCGATCGAGGGCGCCGCGCCGGTCTGCACGTTGGACGTCGGGCAGATCTCCAGCGGGATCCGGCGGTCCCGGACATAGGCCGCCAACCGTCCCAAATGGACCGTTCCGTCGGCGTCGGTCTTGATGTCGTCCACGATGCGCACACCGTGCCCGAGCCGTTCGGCGCCGCAGTGCTGAATGGCCTCCCAAATGGAAGCGAGCCCGAACGCTTCACCGGCGTGAATAGTGAAATGCGCATTGTTCTGGCGAAGGAACTCGAACGCGTCGAGATTACGGGTCGGCGGGAATCCGTCCTCCGGTCCCGCGATGTCGAACCCGACCACGCCCGCGTCGCGGTAACGCACCGCGAGCCCGGCGATCTCCAGTGCCCTGGCGTGCTGGCGCATGGCACACAGCAGCGTCCCCACCCGGATGGCGGCACCACGCTCCGCTACCCGGCTGACGCCTTCGGCGAAGCCCGCCTGCACGGCCTCGACCACCGCATCGAGTGACAGCCCGCGTTCGACGAACAGTTCCGGTGCGTAACGAACTTCGGCGTACACGACGCCGTCCGCAGCGAGGTCCTCCACCGCCTCGGCGGCGACCCTGACCAGCGCCTCTTCCGTCTGCATCACGCCACACGTGTGGGCGAACGTCTCCAGGTACGACACCAGCGAACCGGAGTCGGCGGCCTCGCGGAACCACCGCCCGAGCGCGTCGACGTCGGTTGTGGGCAGGCCCGTGTACCCCGTCGACTCGGCGAGTTCGGCGACGGTGCCGGGCCGCAGCCCGCCGTCGAGATGGTCGTGCAGGAGGACCTTGGGCGCGCGGCGCAGGGTCTCCGCGCTCGACGCCGGAGGTACGGGCGTCACTGGGGTTACTGTGCTTCCGTCTGACATGGATCCAACGGTAGTCTTGGTGTCATTCCCCTACATGGCCCTAACGCTCAGCCTCCACCTAACCCTGAGCGTTGACGATCACCGACTGAATCGGCCATCCGGGGGCGACCTCGGCATTGCGTGCTTCACGGGGGTCATACACACAGCAATTTCGCAATGGATAAGCTTCGTAACACGTCCCTCCCATTTTCCCCGCCGACGAAGGACACCGCAGTGACCACTGACAACCACATTGCCGCCCCGTCCTTCGACCGGATGCGCAACATGCTGGTGCGCGCGGCCGAAGTGCGTGAGAGCGAGCAGCAGCAGATCTTCGACGCGCTGGACGACATCTACGCCCGGCTCGCCCCGGTGGACTCGCTGGGCGCCGTCCGCAAGCGGCTGTCCGAGCTGCCCGACCGGACCGAGGTCGGCGTGCTCGCCGAGCGGCTCGACGAGGCCATGTCGCGGCTCGAGGCCCAGGACAACGCGCTCTCCGCGCTGACCCACGCGGTCGAGAGCATCGTCGACAAGCTGGCCAAGCCCTTCGCCCAGCTCGACGGCCGCCTCGACGGTGTCGCCGCGCGCTTCGAGGGCGTCGCCGGCCGGATGGACGGGCTCGAGGACAAGCTGCAGAACATCCACCGCAGGCTCGACGAGCTGGGCGGCCACCTGGACAAGCAGGACGCGCGCCTCGAATCGCTCCCCGCCGCCGTGCACGGCCCGGTCCGCGAGCGGATCGAGCAGGCCGAGTCCGGGCTGCGCGAGCGGATCGACTCCACCGACGCCGAACTGCGCTCGCGCGTGGACGACCTCGACCGCGCGACCAAGGAGCGGATCGGCGCGGCCACCGAGGCGCTCAAGACCGCGGTCACCGAGACCGGCGAGATGGTCGACGCCTCCGAGCGCCTCGACGGCCTCGGCGGCAAGCTCGACACCGTCACCGGCAGGCTCGACGACCTGGCCTCCCGGCTCGACAAGGTGGAGAGCGACCTGGGCGGCAGGCTCGGCGACCTCGACGGTTCGCTCAAGAGCGGGCTGTCCAAGGTCGAGGGCACGCTGGCCAAGCAGCCGGACACCGACTCGGTGGACTCCCTGGTGCGCAAGAGCAACGACGAGTCGGTCCGCCGCATCGGCGGGCAGCTCGACGAGGCGATGGCTACCTTCGCGGAGCTGATGCTCGGCGGCGGCCCCGCCGTCCAGCAGATCGCCCCGCCGCCGCCCGCCCCGCGTCAGCCGCGGCGCAGCTCGCGCAACGGCCGCGCGCCGAAGTCCGCCGACGCCAAGTCGAAGGCCGCTTCGTCCGACGCCTCGGACGACTCCTCCGACTGAGTGATCTTCACGCGTTAACTCTTCACCACGGTGCCCCCGCCGGGCTTCCCGGCGGGGGCACCGTCATGTCCGGAGCACCGCGGCGGCCAGGCAGTGAGCACGGCTTGCCGGATGCGCGGAGACACCGAGGGACGCCCTGGGTGCGGTGAGTGCGACGAGGGCGTCCCTCGGTGCGGTGAGCGCACCGAAGGCGCCCTCGGCACAGCCGCCGCACTGCCCGGCAGCACCGCCGTGACGTCCCGAACGACGCGTTCGGGACGTTGAACGTCCTCAATGGAGCGTTCGGGACGCCCGAGACCTCCCGAACACGCCGTTCGTCTGACAGGGCCGCGTCATTTTCGCGTTAAATCCGGTGTACCGAACCGGACGACTCGCGTACCCAGACGGACGACTCGCGTGCCTGGATGGACGACACGGGGTCAGGCGGTGTGGAGGGTGTCGAAGACCAGGGGGGTACGTTCCGAAGCCGTGTCCGAAATGTTGTAGGCGCCGGTCAGAGCGGCCAGGGCTGCCGGGACGGCATCCGGAGTGTCGGTGTGCAGTTCCAGCAGCGGCTGCCCCGCCACCACCGGCTCGCCGGGCTTCACCAGGCAGCGCACGCCCGCGGCGGCCTGCACCGGATCCTCCTTGCGTGCCCGTCCGGCCCCGAGCCGCCAGGCCGCGATGCCCACGGCGTAGGCGTCCAGCGACGCCAGGACCCCGTCCTCCGGCGCGGTGACGACGTGCACGTGGGCGGGTTTCGGCAGCGGCGCCTCCGGGTCGCCGCCCTGCGCGGCGATCATCCGGCACCACGTCTCGTACGCGCGGCCCGAGGCCAGCACCTCGGCGGGGTCCACTGAGGACAGTCCGGCCAGCGCGATCATCTCGCGTGCCAGCGTCACCGTCAGCTCGACGACGTCGGCCGGGCCACCGCCACGCAGCACCTCGACCGACTCCGCGACCTCGATCGCGTTCCCGACCGCCTGGCCGAGCGGCACGCTCATGTCCGTCAGCACGGCCGTGGTCGCGACGCCGTGCGCGGCCCCGATTTCGACCATCGTCCGTGCCAGCTCCCGGGAGTCCGAAAGCGTTTTCATGAAGGCGCCCGAACCGGATTTGACGTCCAGCACCAGCCCGGCCGCGCCCTCGGCGATCTTCTTGCTCATGATCGAGCTGGCGATGAGCGGGATCGACTCGACCGTGCTGGTGACGTCGCGCAGCGCGTAGAGCTTCTTGTCGGCGGGCGCGAGGCCTGAGGTGGCCGCGCAGATCACCGCGCCCACTTCGGACAGTTGCCGGGTGATCTCCTCAGTGGACAGTGCGGCCCGCCAGCCCGGGATCGACTCCAGCTTGTCCAGTGTGCCGCCGGTGTGCCCGAGTCCGCGCCCGGACAACTGCGGCACCGCCGCACCGCAGGCCGCGACCAGGGGCGCCAGCGGCAGCGTGATCTTGTCGCCGACGCCGCCGGTCGAGTGCTTGTCGACGGTCGGCCGGTCGACCTTCAGTGCCAGCCGCTCCCCCGAGTCGATCATCGCGCCGGTCCACCGGGCGATCTCGCCCGCTTCCATCCCCCGCAGGAAAATCGCCATCGCCAGCGCGGACATCTGCTCCTCGGCGACGACGCCGCGCGTGTAGGCGTCGACCACCCACGCGATCTGCTCGTCGCTCAGCCGCCCGCCGTCCCGCTTCGCGCGGATGACGTCGACGGCCGCGAATGCTTCGATTCTGTGCTCGCTCATAGGATTCCGATCCTACCGTCCTGGAAAACGGATCGGCGCCACTCGAAGCGGCGGGACGGAACCGGCGGTTCAGTTCACCGTCGCGCAGGTTTTCGGCACGGTCGGCGAGGTGTTCGGCGGGTTCAGCGTCTCCCAGGTGAGACAGAATTCGGCGCCGCTCGGATAGTTCTTGCCGATCCACAGGCTGTCCGTGTCGGCGTACTGCAGGACCTGGTTGTTCGTGCAGATCTTGAAATAAGTGCGGTTGACCCGGTCGTGCTCGACGCTCGGTGTGTCGCAACCACGGTCGTTGACCTGCGTGGCGACGATCCGCTGCAGAGTGTGCCCGTCCGGCGCCATCACCAGCTGGAGACAGCTCTTGATCGCGCCGTTCCAGTTGACGTGACAATTGAGCGTTCCGGCCGCCGACGCGGCGGCGGGAGCGGAAACCAGAAAACCGGCGGCCAGCGGAACGGCCGCGGCACCCAGCAGAATTTTCCGGAGCATTTTCGACGACCCCCATTCCCGGATGGCCGAAGCGGTCACCCGTGCCGAATCCGGGCGGGACCGATAACACCGGAAGTTCGGTCAGCCCCTCCCCTAGCCCCCCATGGGCTGGGCCGACCGTAACACGGGTAACAAACTATCGCAAAGACGAGAAAATTTCTAACCTCGCCGATCGGCGCCGCACAGCGCCCCGGCGGACGGCACAGCGTCCGCCGGGGAACTCCGCTCAGGGCAGATCGTCCGGCCCGAAGGCGTCGGGCAGCACCTCGGACATCGGCAGCACGCCACGCGGCGTGTCCACCAGGCACGACGAACCACCCAGTTCGAACAGGATCTGACGGCACCGCCCGCACGGCATCAGCAGTTCGCCCGCGCCGCTGCGGCACGCGACGGCGACGAGCCGCCCGCCGCCGGACAGCCGCAACTGGCCGGCCATCGTGCACTCGGCACACAGAGCCAGGCCGTACGAAGCGTTCTCGACATTGCAGCCGGTGACGATCCGCCCGTCGTCCACGACCCCGGCGACCCCGACGTGCAGCCCCGAATACGGCGCGTACGCGTGGGAAGCCGCCTCCACGGCCCACTCCCGCAGCGACTCCCAGTCCACAGTAGACATCAGTCGCCCTCGCCCCGCCGGTACGGGACGCCGTCCGCGCGTGGTGGCCGTAGCCGTTGCGAGGCGACCGCGAGCACGATCAGCGTCACGAAGTGCGCGGTGTACGGGATCAGGTCGCTGGGCAGCGAGTCGTTCGCCCAGTAGATCGCGTACAGCACCCCGGCGCCGACGACGCCGATCGCGGCGGCGATCCACTGCCGCCGGATCAGCTGCACCACCACGATCACGCCGAGCAGGATCACCGTGCCGTACAGCAGCGCGAGCACGGCCTTGCCCCCGCCGGAAAGCTGCAGTCCGTCCGCGTACCCGAACAGCGCCGCGCCGCCGAGCAGCCCGCCGGGCCGCCAGTTGCCGAAGATCATCGCCGCGAGGCCGATGTAGCCGCGGCTGTTGGTCTGGTTCTCCAGATAGTCCGCGCCGCCGGAAAGCAGCACGAGCGACGCCCCGCCCATGCCCGCCAGCCCGCCGGAGATGAGCATCGCGACGTACTTGTGCAGGTAGACGTTGACACCGAGCGACTCCGCCGCGACCGGGTTCTCCCCGCACGAGCGCAGCCGCAGGCCGAACCGGGTCCGCCACAGCACGAGGTAGCTCACCGGCACGAGCACGATCGCCAGCATCGTCAGCGGGGCGACCTCGGTGACCAGGCCGTGCAGGATCCCGGCGACGTCGGAAATCCCGACGCGCCTTGCCTTTTCCAGATCGCCGAGCCAGTCGCCGAGGAACGTCGCCGAGTAGGTGTCGAACTTCGGCACCGGCGGCGACTGCCGCGGGTTCCCGGACAGCGGCGTGAACACCAGGTTCGACAGGTATTTCGCGATGCCGAGGCCGAGCAGGTTGATCGCCACACCGGAGACGATGTGGTTGACGTTGAAGGTGACCGTCGCGACGGCGTGGAGCAGGCCGCCGAGCGCGCCGAACACGATCGCCGCGACCAGGCCGGCCCAGACACCGCCGTAGTACGCGCCCCACGCGGCACCCCACGTCCCGAGGATCATCATGCCCTCGAGACCGATGTTGACCACGCCGGCGCGTTCGGCCCACAGACCGCCGAGCGCGCACAGCAGGATCGGCAGCGCGAGACGCAACGCGGTGTGCGCGGTGTTGCTCGACGTCAGCGTGTCGACGCCGGTGGCGTAGGACGCCATGGACAGTACGGCGATCGCCACGACGGCCCAGATGACCCCCTTGAGCCAGCCCGGAATCCGGTTCCGGCGGCGCACCGCGACCGTGACCGGAGCGGCTGACGGGTTCTCGGTGATCGTCACACCGCACCCCCTTCCGCGACGCTGGAACCCTTGCGGCCGTTGCCCGCCAGCGCGCGGCCGACCCGGCGCTGCTCGGCGGCCAGATCGGCGCGCCGCACGACCTCGTAGGCCACGACGACCGACAGCACGATGATCCCCTGCATGATCGTGGCGATCTCCTTGGACACGTGGATCTGTTCCAGCGACACCGCGGACTTGTCGAGGAACGCCCACAGCAGCGCGCCGAGCGCGATCCCGCCGGGATGGTTCCGGCCGAGCAGCGCGACGGCGATCCCGGTGAAGCCGTACATCTGGGTCGAGGTGATGCCGTAGCTGAAGTCGCGGCCGAGCAGTTCCGGCATCGCGATCAGGCCCGCCACCGCACCGGAGGTGAGCATCGCGATCAACGTCATCTTCTTGGCGTTGACACCGCCCGCCGCGGCCGCCGTCGGCGACTCGCCGCTGGCCTTCAGCTCGAAGCCGAACCGGGTCCGGTTGAGCATGAACCAGTAGCCCGCGCCGATCAGCGCGGCGATGATCACGAACCCGAACAGCGTGCCCGAGCCCAGCGGGATGCCGGGGATGTGCCCGGACGGCGCGATCGGCCTGGTGCCGAGGTTGTTGCCGGTCAGCACGCCGAACGCGTCCGGGTTGATCAGGAACGCGACGATGCCGCCGACGATCGAGTTCAGCATGATCGTCGAGATGACCTCACTGACCCCGCGGGTCACCTTGAGGATTGCCGGGATCGCCGCGTACAGCGCGCCTGCCAGCAACGCGACCAGCAGGATCACCACGGTGTGGATGACCGGGGGCAGGTTCAGCGCGCCGCCGATGATCGCGGTGGTCACCGCGGCGAAACGGTATTGGCCCTCGACCCCGATGTTGAACAGGTTCATCTGGAAGCCGATGGCCACCGCGAGCCCGGCGAGGTAGTAGACCGTCGCGAGGTTCACCGTGTCGACGGCGGTGGAGCCCTTGAACAGCTGGCCGATCATGGTGCCGTACGCGGTCAGCGGATCCGCGCCGGAGATGATCAGCGCGATCGCCGACAGCAGCAGGGCGAACACGATCGCCAGCAGCGGCGGCAGCACCTTCGTGCGCCACGAACTCATTCCGCCGCACCCCCTTCCACGTTGCCGTCGGTGTCCACAGTGGACTCCGCGGCGTCGTCACCGGCGCCGGTCATCGCCGAGCCCAGCTCCTGCGGGGTCACGGTCGCCGGATCGGCGCGGCTGACCAGCCTGCCACGCAGCATGACCTGGATGGTGTCCGACAGCCCGATCAGCTCGTCGAGGTCCGCCGAGACGAGCAGCACGGCCAGGCCGTCGGCGCGCGCCTGGCGGATCTGTTCCCAGATCAGCGCCTGCGCGCCGACGTCGACGCCGCGCGTCGGATGCGAGGCGATGAGCAGCACCGGGTTGCCCGACAGCTCCCGCCCGACGATGAGCTTCTGCTGGTTACCACCGGAAAGGGCGGCGGCGGGGACGTCGATGCCGGGCGTGCGCACGTCGTACTCGCGCACGATCCGCCGGGTGTCCTCGCGCGCGGCCGCGATGTCGAGCAACTGTCCACTCGAGACCGGTTTGCGTGATTGGTAACCGAGGATCCGGTTGGCCCACAACGGTTGTGTGAGCAGCAGGCTGTGCCGCGTGCGGTCCTCGGCGATGTAGCCGATCCCGGCCTCGCGGCGGGCGAGCGTGCCGATCCTGGTCAGGTCGTGCGCGAGGCCGTCCTGCTCGACCAGCTCGATCGTGCCGCCGGTCGCCTTGCGCATGCCCATGATCGTCTCGACCAGCTCGGTCTGCCCGTTGCCCTCTACGCCGGCGATGCCGAGCACTTCGCCCGCGTGCACCGTGAAGGTGACGTCGTCGAGGACGTTGCGCTCGGAGCCCTCGACCGACAGCCGGACGCTGTCCAGCCGCAACACGTCGCGGTCGGTGACGGTGGACTCGCGGGTCTCGGGGCTGGGCAGTTCGGAGCCGACCATCATCTCGGCCAGCGCGCGGCTGGTGATCGTCTTCGGGTCGGCGGTGCCGACCGTGGTCCCGCGCCGGATCACGGTGACCGAATCGGCGATCGCGCGGACCTCGTCGAGCTTGTGCGAGATGAACAGGAAGGTGTAGCCCTCGGCCTGCATCGCGCGCACGGTCTCGAAGAGCGCGTCGACCTCCTGCGGCACGAGCACCGCGGTGGGCTCGTCGAGGATGATGATCTTCGCGCCGCGGTAGAGCACCTTGACGATCTCGACGCGCTGCCGGTCGGCGACGCCCAGTTCTTCGAGCAGCGTGCCGGGGTCGGCCTTCAGGCCGGTCCGCTCGGCGAGCGTCGCCAGCCGCGCGCGGGCGGCCCGGCCGATGCCGTGCAGGTTCTCCGCGCCGAGGAAGACGTTCTCGCCGACGGTGAGGTTGTCGGCGAGCATGAAGTGCTGGTGCACCATGCCGATCCCGGCCTTGATGGCGTCCTGCGGGTTCCGCAGTTTCACCGGTTTGCCGTTGATCGCGATGCTGCCCTCGTCCGGCTGCTGCATACCGTAGAGGATCTTCATCAGGGTGGACTTGCCCGCGCCGTTCTCGCCGCAGAGGGCGTGCACCTCGCCGAGGGCGACGGTGAGGTTGACGTCGGAGTTGGCCACCACGCCGGGAAAGCGTTTGGTGATCCCGGTCAGCTCGACGGCCGGGACGCCCCGGTCGGGGACCGCCGCGGCCGGAGACTCGGAAGTGCTCATGAGGTGATGAGTTCCAGTTCTCTTCTCGTCACTGTGCCGTTGGTTACCAATCCGCCAGCAGCCACGGCGGAAACGGGTACCTACGAGCAGGTCGGCTGCGGACCGTATCCGCCTACTTTCGGTCGGATTGGTAAACAGCGGAGGCCCGGAAGGGGATCCCCTTCCGGGCCGTGCACGCTGCGTACTACTTCTGCGGCTTGTCCGAAACCTTGATCTGGCCCGCGACGATCTGGGCCTGGTAGCCGTCGAGGACGTCCTTGATGTCGTCGACCTTGCCACCCGAGGTCGAGTAGCCGACGCCGTCGACCTTGAGGTCGAACCGCTTCGGCAGCGAGCTCAGGTCGTTCTTCGCGACCGCGCGGAGGTAGTCGAAGACCGCGACGTCGACGTGCTTGAGCATGGAGGTGATGATCACGTCCCTGCTGTCGGCGACGGTCTTCTGGTTGTACTGGTCGGAGTCGACGCCGATCGCGGAGACCTGCTTGGCCTTCGCCGCCTCGAACACGCCCTTACCGGAGGCGCCCGCGGCGTGGTAGATCACGTCGGCGCCGTTGGAGATCTCGGCCGCGGCCTTCACGTTGCCCTTCGCGGGGTCCTGGAACCCGGAGAAGTCACCGGCCGGGGTGAGGTACTCGTGCTCGATCTTGATCTTGTTCGAGACCTGGTTCGCGCCCTGCAGGAAGCCGGCCTCGAACTTCTGGATCAGCGGGGTGTTGACGCCGCCGACGAAGCCGACGTGGCAGTTCTTGCTCTTGTACGCCGCGGCGACGCCGGCCAGGAACGAGCCCTGCTCCTCGGCGAAGACCAGCGGAGTCACGTTCGGGAGGTTGATCGAGTCGTCGTCGACGATCGCGAACTTGGTGTCCGGGTGCTTCGGGGCGACGGCGGCGACCGACTTCGCGTAGGCGAACCCGACCGCGACGATCGGGTTGAGGCCCTGCGCGGCCATCTGCTCCAGCCGCTGCTGCTTCGCGGCCTCGTCCTCGCTCGCACCGGCGGTGCTCTCGCTGACCTGGGTGACGCCGAGCTCGGACTTCGCCTTGTCCGTCCCGGCGGCGGCCGCGTCGTTGAACGAGGCGTCGCCCCGGCCGCCGACGTCGAAGGCCAGGCCGACCTTGAGCTTGCTGCCGTCGACCTTCTCGCCCGTCTTGCTGGTGCTCGACGACGGCGGTGCCGCGGGCGGCTTCGGCGCGGTCACGCAGCTGCCTGCCTGGTTGCCCGAGGCGTTGTTGTTACTGCCACCGCCGGAGTCCTTCGCGCACCCGGCCAGGGTGAGTACCCCGGCCATGGTCGCGGCGGCCAGCGCGGTTCCACGCATGCGACGCACCGTGTGTCTCCCTCCCCGCTGATCCAGCGGATGTGTCAGAGAACGACCCGGCCCCAGTGCCGGGTTCGACCGCCAGACCGTACCTAACGGCCAGGAGGGCTCCATAGGAAAGGCACGCTACGTAACACAAACGTTTACTCGGCAGGCGGCATTCGCGATCATGCCCTCACCGACCGTGATCAGTGCTGAAGGGGTCTTTTAGCGCGTGGGATGCGAGGAAAATACCCAAAAGCTAAAATGAAGAGGGGA
>NZ_JBHYIQ010000062.1:0-46503 GCF_042739895.1 Amycolatopsis sp. NPDC059021 | reverse complement strand
CTATTCCTGGGGCGGCGTCTTGCTCGATCACCCCCTCCCCCATGTTTATGATTTGTGCTGTTCATTCTCGGCGCTTCCTCGCTGAGCCCCCCCCCCTTCAGCTCATCTGACGAGGCGAAAGTCCCCTTCAGCAGCTTGTAGCGCCCGGCGGGGCCTGGCAGAAGCGCGCCGAGTAACCGCCGTTGGCCGCGACCGGGACGCTCAGGGCGCTACCCGGTGTGACCCGCTGAGTGGTCTGGACGAGTTTGCCGTCGGCCCCGTCGCCGTAGATCTCGGCGAGCCAGTCGCCGGGCGGCAGGAATGTCAGCGGCGTGTCCAGCTGGGTCGCGGAGCCCGCGGTGATCGCGCCGACGTACCACTTGGCGCCGGATCGCCGGGCGAACACGGCGAGCTTGCCGGGGTCGCCTGCGAGCAGCCGCGTCTCGTCCCACACCGTCGGGACGTGGCTGAGCAGGCGTTCGGCCACCGGACGCGCCTGGTAGCTCTCGACGCTGTCCGCGAAGTGCTGGACGCCCGATTCGTACACCACCGCCAGCGCCAGCTCACCGCCCTCGCTGTTCGGCCGCACGCCGCTGAAGGTGACCGGGGTGAAGTCCATCGAGCCGGTCAGGTTCCGGGTGAACGGCAGCGTCACGTAGTGCTCGATCGGGAACGGCTCGCGGCCCGGCTTCGGCTTGGTGCCCTCGGCGCCCTTGACCGCCTCGACCGACATCACCTGCGGCCAGGTGCGCTCGATGCCGCGCGGGATCGGCGCGCCGTGGAAGTTGAGCATCAGGTGGTACTTCGCCGACGCCGCGAGCACGTCGTCGTACCAGCGTGTCCGGTCCTGGCGGTCGGACTCCACGAAGTCGATCTTCAGCCCGACGACACCCCAGTCGCGGTACTGCTTGAAGTTCTTCTCGCGCTCGCTGTCGGTGTCGGTGATCTTCGCGTCGGCCCACAGCCAGATCCCGACGTGCCGGTCCGCGGCGTACTTGACCAGTTCGGGGATCCAGCTCGCGTTCCACCCCGAGTCGACGAGCGTGTACTCCCAGCCCATCTTCGCCGCGTAGTCCACGAACTGCTTCTGCTTCTCCAGGCTCCCCGCGCTGGGCCCGTCGGACCACCACGACCACGCGCCGACGCCGGGCTTGATCCACGACGTGTCGGCGAGCTTCGACGGGCTCGCCAGGTCGGTCACCAGCGTGCTTTCGGCGACCGTGGCCAGATCGCCGACGATCATCGCCCGCCACGGTGTCCGCAGTGGTCCCTTCGCGACCTCGGCCGGATCGGGCAGAACGAGGCCGAACCGCTTGGACGCGGCGTCCAGCTTGAGCCGCGAACCGCCGTAGCTGCCGTTGAGGTCCGACTCCAGCACGGTCAGCCACGAATCGCCTACGTGAAACAGCGACGGGTAGCCGTACTCGACGGGATCCTGCTGGGCCACCGGACGGTGGACGTGGATGCTCTCGTAATCGCTGCGGCCGTTGTCATATGGCAACAGGAACGAATCGGCCGTTTGCGGAACCGCGAATTCCGACGCCTCGCGGACCACGGTTGTCCACTTAGGAGTGTCGAAGACATATCGGTACGCGACGCCGTCCGCAGATACACGGAAGACCACCGCGAACGCCTGCCCACCGGTACCGCGCAGATTCAGCGTCGTCTCGGCGGCATCGACGGTATGGTTCAGCCGCCTGCCGACCTTGGTCTCGTACGTCTCGTGGATCGGCCGCTGCGAGAACCCGGTGACCGCGAGCCCGCTCGTCAGATCACCGTTCGCGGTCTCGACGCCGAGTGCCGAGGGCTCCAGCACCGTTGTCGCGCCGCGGGTGACCGACAGCGTGAGCCGTCCCCGGTCCAGCGCGATATGGGCTTCCGGTGTCGCACCTTGATGGACGGACATGCCGGGCGCGGTCAGCGTCCAGCGCGTCGCGGACGACGCCTGCCCCGAGGCGGGCAGCCCGAACACCACCGACGTCACCACCAGCGCCCCCGCCAGCACAGCTCTCTTCCTCATGCCGTCCCTTTCTCCGTGGTCCGTGAAGGCCTCCTTCACAGCGCACAACGCTGTGAAGGAGGCCTTCACGGAACGTTGGGCTTCTCCAAGGTGAGCGCGAACAGGTGCGGACGTGGGCCGGTGGCGGGCGGCAGGGTCACCGAGACGACCTCGCGCGCGGGGTCGAGCGGGACGCGCTGGTGGAAGATCGCGAGCCGCGCCGCCTGGATCCCCGCCCGCGTGTGCAGCTGGGTGGTGACCACGGCTTCGGTCTCCCCGAACGCCGCGGCGGTCCGCCAGTCGGTGAGCCGCAGGGGAACCTGCGCCGTGGATCCGTCCTTATAGGACACTGTGAGCGTCGTGGTGCTCTTGCCGGTGTCGGCCGCGCCGAGCACGTGCAGCACGCCGTAGTTCCCGGCGGGCAACGGAATCGCCTGTCCGGTGCCGACGACGTTGTTCGGCGTGCCCTCGGCGCCGTTGACGAAGAGGAACGGCACGCCGTCGTCGGTGAGCTGCCCGGTCTGCGGCAGCTGCGCGGCAGGGTAGGTGTTGCCCGCGCCGTCGAAATCCCCGTCGCCGAGGTAGAACTCGCTGGTCACGCCGTCGGAGTTGAGCACAACGGCGAGATCGACCGGGACCTGCTGCCCGCTCGGCGGGAGCATCGGCAGTCCCCACGGCGGCGCCGGTTCGCTGATCGGGACCGGCCCGATCGTGGTGTCCGGACGTCTTCCGCGCGGGTACACGAGCACCTCGCCACCGCGCGGCAGGTCGATCTCAAGTGTCCCGTTAGGACGCTGCCGCCAGCGCCGCGCGCCCTCGACCGTCACCGCCCCGTCGATCGACGGCTTCAGCTTCAGCGGCTGCCCGGCGAGACTACGCACGCGGACGAACGTGGTGACCCCGGCCTTGCGCGCCGCGCTCACCAGGAACGCGCCCTGCGTGCGGAAGTCGTGGAGGACGACGTCGCGCCAGGCGGCGGGGAGCGCGGGGAAGAGCCGGACCGTGTCGCCCCAGCTCTGGCACAGCATGTCGTGCACCGACTGCGCCGCCGAGAGCGGCGTCTCGATCACCGGCCCCGCCTCGTAGTACATGGTGTTGGCCTGCGCGAACCGCGCGACGAACTCGCGGAGGTGCTTCAGCGCGTCCTCGCCCCGGCCCAGCGCCGACGACAGCGACGAGGCACCGGTGAAGCTGAACCCGCGCAACGCGCCTTCGAAGCTGATCCAGTGATCCAGCGACTTCGCGATGAGCGCGGTCTGGGCCGGATCGTCCACATTGAGCAGATACAGCGGATACGCCGCCAGGATGTGCGAATAGTGCCGGTGCGATTTGGCGAACGGAACGCCGGTGCCGATCATCAGGCCGTTCTCGTCGACCGGATAGTCGACGAGCTTCGCGAGCACCTCACGCCACCTCGGCGCGAGCGGATCGTCGATGCCCAGCGTCTTCGCCGCGTCCAGCAGGGTCTGGCAGCTCCACCGGATCAGCGCGAGGTCGTAGTTGCAGTCGGGCGCGCGGCCGTACTCGGGCGAGAACGTCGGCGGCAGGTGCAGCCGCCCGTCGGCGCCGTACTTCAGGAAGTGCAGGTAATAGTTCATCGCCTTGCGCAGCACCGGGAACAGGTCGTCGCGCAGGATCGCGACGTCCATCGTGTGCCGGTAGCTCAGCCAGACGTTGTGCAGCAGCCACGGCAGGTCGCCGATCTCGGCGTCGCTGTCGGGATTCGGCACACCGACGTACCCGGCGTCCGCGAAACGTGCGTCGGTACTGCGCCGCAGCCCCATCGAATCGGCGCGATACTCGGGTCTCAAGCCGTCGATCAGCGTCTGCTGGTTCTCGCGGACCGTGCGCGGAATCGGGTCGAGTTCGAGGTGATTCGAGCCGTGGACCGGCCAGTATTCCAGCTGCGCGTTGAGGTTGAACCACACCGACGGCCACGGCGTCGGCTCCAGCCACGGCCCGGTGGTGGCCATGATCGGCGCCTCCGCGCGGGCGGCCGACGCGAGCTTGTACAGCTGGATCCAGTAGAAGCTCTGGAGCTTCGCGTCCGGAATGGACAGAAAGCTCCGGCGGTAGAAGGCGTGCCACCACTGGCGGTGCGAGGCGCGCAGCGCGCCGATCGTGCCCGCCGCGCCGATCGCCGTCCGCACGGTCCGCTCGGCTTCGGTGCCGGGAAAGCTGTGCGCCGTCGAGAGCACGAGCGTGCGCCCGCCGTGCGCGGCCCGCCGGAGCTGGTATGCCGTCGCGTTCTGGCCGCCCGCGAACAGCGGCTGAGTCACGAAGGAGACGCCGCGCTCGTCGTGGGTCGTCCACGCCGGATTGGGGTCGAACCCCTTCGGCGGCTGCTCGCGGACGATGCGCGGGCTGACCGCGGGCAACGGTTCGAAGGCGAGCGAGAAGCCGCGCTCCCCCGCGCTCGGGCGGACGTCGATCACCAGCACCGGCTGGGTGGAGTGCACGAACGCGTGGATCTCCAACGTCCCCCGGTCGGTGGTGACCGTTCCGGAGAGTTCCGCGTTCCACAGGTCGAGCCGCAGGTCCGCGCCGGTGAGCGTGCCGGCCGGGGTGAGCAGCACCTTGCCGATCGGCAGCCGCGCGACGCCCCATTCGTTGCCGAAGGCGGGCCGGTGATCCTGGCTCTCGCTGTGGTCGACGGTGAACTTCAGCGCGCTCCTGCTCGACGGCGTCTGCTCCCGGTAGACCTGCGTGCCGACGAAGCCGTTGCCCAGGAACGCGCCCTCGTACCAGGTGCGCGGCAGGCGCTGCCAGCGCAGATCCTGCGCGGCGAGGAAGCGCGCCCACTGCTCGTCGGACATGCCCCCGATCCGCGGCGGGAAAACGTCGCTGTCCAGCGGTTTCTCCGCCGCGATGGCGGGTGTCCCGGCGGCGAGCGTAGTGGCGAGGAGCCCGGCCACCGTGCCGCCGAGGAGGTCGCGTCGAGGGAAACCAGCGGGCTTCGTCATCGTCACCCCATCGTGAGTTCCGACGATTGGTCGGATGTCTGACGTGAAATGAACGTAAGAGACCACGCAGAAACCGTCAACAACCCTCAGCAGAAAACACGCCATCCGGCCGGATAGCTCCCGATAAGCGGAACAGAACCCAAAGGCGTGATATCGACCACAAGGACTGCATAGATCGGATGTACGGCGCTTCACGCGGACCGAACAGCCCCGCGGACGCGTGCCCTGGGCCACACGTCCGGGCGATACCCCCGTGTCGGGGGTGTCTGGTCCATCACAGAGACGAACCCGGAGGTGAGCCGCTCACCGGTGCCGGGTCTAGCATCCCTTGCATCCACGCTCGATGACCTTGATCTCGGCATTGTCGCCGGAGTTGTGTCCCTAGTGGACGCCTGGCTCCCCCGGCGGCGAGTGCGGACTTCAGCGGTCAGCCGGGCAACACAGCCATGACGTTGGAGGCCGTTCACCGATGTCCACCACGGCGAGCACTGCCCCTGAGGCAGCGGCGAGCGATCGGGCGGGTGCCTCACGCCGGAAGGGGACCTTCTACCGGGGCGACCCCGGCATGTGGTCCTGGGTGCTGCACCGCATCACCGGCGTGCTCACATTCTTCTTCCTGTTCGTGCACGTGCTCGACACCGCGCTGGTGCGCGTGTCGCCGAACACCTACGACCAGGTGATCGAGACCTACAAGACGCCGCTGGTGAACCTCATGGAGGTCGGCCTGGTCGGCGCGGTGCTCTTCCACGCGCTGAACGGCCTGCGGGTCATGCTGGTCGACTTCTGGTCGAAGGGCCCGAAGCTGCAGAAGGCGATGCTGTGGGTCATCGGGATCGTGTGGGTCGTGGTGATGGTTCCCGGCGCGTTCTTCATGATGAAGCGCACCGTCGAAACGCTGTTCGGGGGTAACTGACATGGCCGACCTCGTTCTCGACCGCCCGCGCGCGCCGCGGCGCCCGGCCGCCCGGCGCAGCAACTTCGAGCTGTACAGCTGGCTGTTCATGCGGATCTCGGGCCTGGCCCTGATCATCCTGGTGCTCGGCCACCTGCTGATCATGAACATCCTCGACGGCGGTGTGCACCGGATCAACTGGGGCTTCGTGGCAGGCCGCTGGGCGTCGCCGTTCTGGCAGTTCTGGGACCTGGCGATGCTGTGGCTCGCCCAGATCCACGGCGGCAACGGGCTCCGCACGATCATCGACGACTACGCCCGCAAGGACACCACGCGGTTCTGGCTGAAGATCGTCCTCTACGTCTCGATGGCGCTGATCCTGGCCGTCGGCACGATGGTGATCTTCACGTTCGACCCGAACATGCCCGCCAACTGACGTCCACCACACGCACGTAAGCGGAGAACCTGATGCAGTTCCACAAGTACGACGTGGTGATCGTCGGCGCCGGTGGCGCCGGGATGCGCGCGGCCATCGAATCCGGCCAGCGCGCCCGCACCGCGGTACTCACCAAGCTCTACCCCACGCGTTCGCACACCGGCGCGGCGCAGGGCGGCATGTGCGCCGCGCTGGCGAACGTCGAAGAGGACAACTGGGAGTGGCACACCTTCGACACGGTCAAGGGCGGCGACTACCTCGTCGACCAGGACGCCGCGGAGATCATGGCCAAAGAGGCCATCGACGCGGTGCTCGACCTGGAGAAGATGGGCCTGCCGTTCAACCGCACGCCCGAGGGCAAGATCGACCAGCGCCGGTTCGGCGGGCACACCCGTGACCACGGCAAGGCCGCGGTGCGCCGCGCCTGCTACGCCGCGGACCGCACCGGGCACATGATCCTCCAGACGCTGTACCAGAACTGCGTCAAGCACGGGACCGAGTTCTTCAACGAGTTCTACGTGCTCGACCTGGTGACGAGCGAGGACGAGAACGGCAACCCGGTCGCCTCCGGCGTCGTCGCCTACGAGCTGGCCACCGGCGAGCTGCACGTCTTCCAGGCGAAGTCGGTCGTGTTCGCCACCGGCGGCGCGGGCAAGATCTTCAAGACGACGTCGAACGCGCACACCCTCACCGGTGACGGCCTCGGCATCATCTTCCGCAAGGGCCTGCCGCTGGAGGACATGGAGTTCTTCCAGTTCCACCCGACCGGCCTCGCGGGCCTGGGGATTCTCATTTCCGAAGCCGTCCGCGGCGAGGGCGGGATCCTGCGCAACGCCTCGGGCGAGCGCTTCATGGAGCGCTACGCGCCGACCATCAAGGACCTCGCGCCGCGCGACATCGTGGCGCGCTCGATGGTGCAGGAAGTCCTGCAGGGCCGCGGTTGCGGCCCGAACAAGGACTACGTCGTCCTCGACGTCACGCACCTGCCGGTCGAGGTGCTGGAGACCAAGCTCCCCGACATCACCGAGTTCTCCCGGACCTACCTGGGCGTCGACCCGGTGAAGGAGCCGGTGCCGGTGTTCCCGACGTGCCACTACGTCATGGGTGGTATCCCGACCAACATCCACGGCGAAGCCTTGCGGGACAACGAGAACGTCATCCCCGGCCTGTACGCCGCGGGCGAGGTCGCGTGCGTTTCCGTGCACGGCTCGAACCGGCTCGGCACGAACTCGCTGCTGGACATCAACGTGTTCGGCCGCCGCGCCGGCATCGCCGCCGCGGAGTACGCGCTGGCGCATGAGCACGTCGAGCTGCCGGAGACCCCGGCCGCCCTGGTCGAGGACCAGCTGGCACAGCTGCTTTCCGAGCACGGCGACGAGCGCGTCGCCGACATCCGCAAGGAAATGCAGCAGACGATGGACTCGCACGCTTCGGTGTACCGCACCGAGGACACGCTCAAGCAGGCGCTGACCGACATCCAGGCGCTGAAGGAGCGGTACGGCCGGATCACCGTGGCGGACAAGGGCAAGCGGTACAACACCGACCTGCTCGAGGCCGTCGAGCTGGGCTTCCTGCTGGAGCTGGCCGAGGTCCTCGTCGTCGGTGCGCTGGCGCGCAAGGAATCCCGCGGCGGCCACGCGCGCGAGGACTACCCGAACCGCGACGACACGAACTTCATGCGGCACACCATGGCCTACAAGCAGGGCTCCGGTCTGTCGTCCGACATCCGGCTCGACTACAAGCCGGTGACCTTCACCCGCTACGAACCGATGGAGCGGAAGTACTGATGACTGCGGCTACCACCGAGGAAGCTCCGTCCTCTTCGGACGAGCACACCCCGATCACGGTCACGCTGAAGATCCTGCGGTTCAACCCGGAGGTCGACGAGGAGCCGCACTGGGAGTCCTACGACGTCCCGGCGCAGCGCACCGACCGGCTGCTGAACCTGCTGTTCTATGTCAAGGACTACATCGACGGCACGTTCTCGTTCCGCCGCTCGTGCGCGCACGGCGTGTGCGGGTCGGACGCCATGCAGATCAACGGGATCAACCGGCTGGCCTGCAAGGTGCTGATGAAGGACCTGCTCTCGACGTCCGGCAAGCCGACCGTGATCACGATCGCGCCGATCAAGGGCCTTCGCACCTTGAAGGATCTCTATGTCGACATGGATCCGTTCTTCGAGGCGTACCGCTCGATCAAGCCGTACCTGATCTCGTACGGCAACGAGCCCTCGCGCGAGCGGATCCAGTCGCAGGCCGACCGCGACCGGTTCGACGACACGACCAAGTGCATCCTCTGCGCCTGCTGCACGTCCTCGTGCCCGGTGTACTGGAACGACGGCTCGTACTTCGGCCCCGCCGCGATCGTCAACGCGCACCGCTTCATCTTCGACTCGCGTGACGAAGCCGCCGAAGAGCGTCTCGACATCCTCAACGACTCCGAGGGCGTCTGGCGCTGCCGGACCACGTTCAACTGCACCGACGCCTGTCCTCGGGGCATCCAGGTCACGAAGGCCATCCAAGAAGTCAAACGCGCCCTCCTCTTCAAACGCGTCTAACCGCTTCACCGCTTCAGAGGTCCGTGGGGGCCTCCTTGAGGGACTCTGGGTCCCTCAAGGAGGCCCCCACGGACCTTTCCGGAGTTATCCACAAGCGAGTCGGCTGCGGGTAGTTATCCACAGATCGCGTAGCGGGTCTGGCGAGGCAGTTGTCAGGGGCACACCATGGCCACATGAACAAACGGGGGAGATGGGCTGAGCACCCCGAACTGCTCAGAGAGCGAAGCCGGGAAGGCGTCATCAAAGCCATGACCTTGGAATCCCTGGAAATGGGAAGCAAGGTCATCTACAACAGGTGCCTTCCCGGTGGCCCATGGCAGCGCTTGCTGCCCGGCATCATTCTCTTGCACAACAACACGCCCACGGAACGCGAGCGAGCTCTAGCCGCGTTGCTCTACGCGAGCCCGACGAGCATGATCACCGGCATTGAAGCTTGCCGCCTATACGGCTTCCGCGTCCCAGCTTCCTCGGGCAATAACCTGCACATGCTGGTGCCGCATCATCTCAAAGTGCTGAGTTCGGAGTTCGTGACGATAGAACGAACACGGCGTCTGCCGGAGCCGTGGTCACGAGACGGGCTGCCGCTGGCACCTCCGGTACGTGCGACTACAGATGCGGTTCGGCGGCTCCGCAAAGCGGAGCCGATAGAGCAACTGCTGATCGAAGCAGTGCAGCGTGGCCGCTGCTCCCCGGCTGCGCTCGCCATGGAACTCGACCGCGGGACCAAGAAAGGAACTGCCATCCCACGGCGGCTACTCAGCGAATGGGCCGACCTTCGCTCGATCGCCGAAGCCAGGGCGAAGACAGTCGCACGTGACTTGCCAGTCCTACCCAGCCATTGGAATACCGAGGTGTATGACGCAAATGGAAGCTACGTGGGATGTCCGGACGCCTGGTGGGATGACATCGCCTTGGCCTGGGAAATCGATTCGGTCGAGTTCCATTTTTATCGAGACGGCTACGCACGAACCTTGAAACGCAACACTCGTTACGCCGCCGCGGGCATCACTGTTGTGCAGACATTGCCCTCCAGGCTCAAAGACGACCCGAAGGGCGTCCTCACCGAACTCCTTGCCGCGTACCGAGCCGCGGCCGGCCGCCCACGTCCGGCCGTCGCCATCGCCCGCAAAGCAGCCTGAAAGTCCGTGGGGGCCTCCTTGAGGGACTCTGGATCCCTCAAGGAGGCCCCCACGGACCTCTGAAACGGACAGGAACTACTTGACGGCGTGGAGGGCGTTGACGCGGCCGTGGCCGTAGTAGGAGTTGTCGCGGTCCGGGCCCGAGCAGGTCGGGACGTCGGAGCCGCAGGGGACGGCGTCCGAGCCTGCCTCCAGGAGCCGGGTCAGCACGGCAGGCGGAGCACCGGCATAACGCGAAGCCAGCAGGGCCGCGACACCGGCCGCGTGCGGGGACGCCATCGAGGTGCCGCACTTGGTGCCGTAGGGGCCGCCGAACACGGTGGTCGAGAGCGGGCAGCCCGCGCCCTGGCCGGGTGGCGGCAGCTGGGCGCCGTCACCGCCCGGGGCGGTCACCTCCACCGCGTGCCTGCCGAAGTTGCTGTACGACGCCTTCGTCCCGGCGTAGCCCACCGACGACACGGTCACGACGCCGTCGAGGCCGCC
This sequence comes from Amycolatopsis sp. NPDC059021, assembly GCF_042739895.1. Classification (NCBI taxonomy): domain Bacteria; kingdom Bacillati; phylum Actinomycetota; class Actinomycetes; order Pseudonocardiales; family Pseudonocardiaceae; genus Amycolatopsis; species Amycolatopsis sp. NPDC059021. Next base: position 36,055 of record NZ_JBHYIQ010000062.1, on the reverse strand, counting down.
CGGCAGGATCGCGCACGAGCCGTCGACCTTGTGCGGCCGGTTCGGGTCGGTGGTCTGCTTCGGGATGTCGAAGCCCGCGTTGCCCGCGGCCGCCACCGAAAGCACGCCGCGCCCGGTCGCGAACGACACCGCGCGGCGCACCGCTTCGAACGCCGCCGCGTCGCCGGGTTCCTTCGCGCAGTAGAACATGCCAGGGTCGATGTAGTAGCTGTTGTTCGTCACCGCGAACTTGTGCTGCGCGGCCCACATGAACCCGCACACCGCGGACTCCGGGAAGATGTACCCGCCGTCGCTGACCACCTTCACCGAGGCCAGCCGGACGCCGGGCGCGATGCCGGTGAACCCGCGCGCGGTGTCCTTGCCCGCGATGGTCCCCGCGACGTGCGTCCCGTGGTCGGAGTTGGTCGGCGCCCACGCCCCCGGGGCCGGGTCCGCCGCGCCCGTGACACAGCCCGCGGACGCCTTCGGGTCCACCGCCGCGGCGAGCGCCGGGTGCTTCGCGTCGATGCCCGAGTCCAGCACGCCGACGGTCACCGACCGGCTGCCCGGGTTGACCTTGTTCGCCTCGGGCGCCTTGATCGCCCGCATGTCCCACTGCTCCGCGGAAAGATCGCCCTCGCCCGCGGGCGTGCTGGTGGTCTCCTCCAGCCTGCCCACCGCGCCGATCGACGCGCGCGAAGCCGCGGCGCCCGCGACGTCCTTTCCGCCGGAATAGGCCCGGTTCACCCCGATCCGCTGCGCGAAGTCCGCGTTGCGCGAGCTCGCCACCGCCACGCCGATCTCGGGGTAGTACGCGACCTTCGCGCCGCACTTCGCCTTGAGCTCCGAGTCGACCTGGCCCACGGGCTGCCCAGGCTTGTACAGCACGACATAGGTGTACGGCGCGCTCGTCGTGTCACACGAAGGTGCGGGCGCGGCCGACGCGGCGGGCGCGACCAGCACCCCGGCGGTCACCGCGAGACCCAGCGCGGGGACGAACCATCGTCGTAAACGGGACATTCCACCTCCACAAGTCGGTGGCGTGAACGTTAGGGTCCACCGCGCCTGCCCGCCACCGACCAAAGGACGGTCACCGCATAGTGCGAACGGCTCAGGCGCCGGACCGTTCCCGCGCGTGCGCGCGGACGCCCCGCCAGCCGAGCACGCCGATGGCGGTCCCCAGCAGGAACGACACGACCGTCAGCACCGCGTGCACGATGAAGTACCCGGTGGGCGATCCGTCCGCCGCCCACGCCCGGTCGCTCTCCCACAGGTTCTTGGCGAAGGTGATCCAGATGATCCAGGACCACACCCCGAAAGCGAGCAGGAAAACCGAGGTACCTCGCGAAATGCGCATGCCCCTGAGTATGCAACCGGCCCGTCGGCGCTAGCCTGCGTGGGTGCACAGCGCATCACGCCGGTCGCTCAAGGTCCTCGCCACGACGCTCGCCGCCACCATCGCCCTCGCGATACCGGCCGCCGCGTCCGCCGCGCCACGGCCCGCGGTCCCGAAACCCGCCGAGGCCTGCGCCAAGAACGCGGCCCCGCCCGCGCCGGTGGACACCTCCGAGAAGCCGGCACCCGGCCAGGCCTCGCCCGCGCCGCTGCCGGTCCCGGCCCAGCCGGTCGGCGGTGCCCGGATGGGTGAATGCGGGACGGTGGTCCCGGCGGACGTGCTGAATCCGCCGGACGGCGTCACCGCCGCGTCGTGGGTCCTGCAGGACCTCGACACCGGCAATGTGCTCGCCGCGAAGGACCCGCACGTGCGCGAGCGCCCCGCCTCCCTGATCAAAACGCTGCTGGCACTCGTCGCCGTCACCGAGCTGAAACCCGAGCAGCCGATCACGGTGACCAAGGAGGACGCCGAGCAGGAATGCACCTGTGTCGGCATCGAGGCCGGCGAACAGTACACAGTGGACCAGCTGCTGCACGGGCTGCTGATGCACTCGGGCAACGACGTCGCGCACGCGCTCGCCACCGCGCTCGGCGGTGTCGACGCGACGCTCGCCAAGATGAACGGGCTCGCCGCCCGCGTCGGCGCGACGGACACCCGCGCGGCGACGCCGTCCGGGCTCGACGGCCCCGGCATGTCGACCTCGGCGTATGACCTGAGCCTGATCTTCCACTACGCGATGAAGCAGCCGGAGTTCGCGAAAGCCGTAGCCACCAAGCAGTACGAACTGCCTGGCTCGAACGGCAAACCGGCCATTCCGATCCTCAACGACAACAAGCTGCTCGGCGTCTATCCCGGCTTCCTCGGCGGCAAGACGGGCTTCACCGACGACGCGCGGCACACCTATGTCGGCGCCGCGCAGCGCGACGGCAAGCGGGTCGCCATCGTGCTGGTGCGCGCCGAGCAGCAGCCGACGCCCGTCGTCAGCCAGGCGAGCAAGCTGCTGGACTACGGCTTCGCGCTCGAAAAGGTCAAGGCCGATCCGGTCGGGAAGATCGACTACCAGGCCCCGGCCACGGCCGGCACGGAGGAGAGCTCGGGCAAGGCGGGTGGCACCAATGTCGCCAACGCCGCCGCCGGCGGCACCGCGGCGAAGGACGCCTTCGGCACCACCGGCTGGGTCATCACCGTGCTGGTGTTCCTGATCATCGCCGGTGGCTTCGCCGTCGGCTACCAGCGCAAGAAGACGCAGGCCGAGCAGAACCGCTAAGAGCGGCGGCGCCCCAGCCAGCCGAGGATCGCGCCGACCCCGAACGCGCCGGCGACCGCGCCCAGCCCCGGGCCCGGCTCGACGACGACACGCTGTTCCAGGACCACCGGCGGAGGCGGCTGGACGACCTTGCGCTGGTTCTCCCGCGCCGTCGCCGTCCACGCCGTGACGAACAACAGGAACCGCGAGACGAGATTCGCGAACACGAGCAGGCCGATCACCGGACCGAGCAGCGCCGCCGCGGGCGACTTCAGCACGGAGTTCAGGTAGATCGTCGCAACCTGTTGCAGGATCACGAATCCGACGGCGGCGAAGATCGCGCCCTTGACCGCGCTGCGGAAGGTCGCGTGTTCCCGGGGAAGCCGGGCGATCACCCACAGGAACACCAATGTGTTGGCCGCGATGCCGAGCACGATGGTCGCGGCCGTCAGCAGGAACACCGCCCAGCCCTCGTGCTCCAGCCCCACCAGGCGCAGGAGAAGATGCCCTACCCCGGTCCCGGCGGCGGTCAACGCGAACGACACGACGAGCGCCAGCCCGAGTCCGATCAAGGCCAGCAGATCCTTGAGCGTGGTGGACACGAGCGGCAGCGACTTCTTCTCCAGGCCCCACTGCGCGGTGAGCGCGTCCCGCAGGTTCGACATCCAGCCGATCCCGGAATAGAGCGCGAGCAACAACCCGAAGATCCCGATCCCGCCACCGGAATCCAGCGCGCCCTTGACGATCCCCATGACGAGTTCCTGCAACCCCTCGGGCACGGACTTCTTGATGCCGTCCTGGATCTGCCCGATGATCGCCGGGTCGTGGTTCACCACCTTGCCGACCACGGCGAACGCGACCAGCAGCAGCGGGAACACCGCGAGCACGCTGAAATACGTGATCGCCGCCGCGTAATGGTTCCCGTACCGTTCCCCGAACGCGTCGTTCGCGCGGAACAGGTGATCGAGCCAGGGATATTTCCGCCGCAACCGGGGGATCAGTTTTTCCTTGCCGGGGCTGGTTTCGCGTGCGTTCGCCACCGGGAAACGCTAACCACCCCCGCTGCCGCCCGCAATGCGAGCACTCAGGCCGGGGGAAGGAAGCCGATCCGCTCGTACACCCGCGCGAGCGTTTCCGACGCCACCGAACGCGCCCGCTCGGCACCGGCGGCGAGGATCCTGTCCAGCTCCGCGACATCGTCCACATAGGACTTGACTGCGGCCTGCAACGGGGTGACCCACTCGACGAGCACCTCGGCGAGGTCCTTCTTCAGGTCGCCGTATCCCTTGCCCTCGTACGCCGTTTCCAGCTCGGCGATCTTGCGATCGGTCAGCGCCGAGTAGATCGTGAGCAGGTTCGAAACCCCGGCCTTGTTCTCGGTGTCGAAGACGACCTCGCGGCCGGTGTCGGTGACCGCGGAGCGGATCTTCTTGGCCGAGCGCTTCGGATCCTCCAGCAGTTCGATGAGCCCGTTCGTCGTCGCCGCGGACTTGCTCATCTTGGCCGTCGGGTCCTGCAGGTCGTAGATCTTCGCGGTGTCGGAGAGAATGTACGGCTCCGGCACGGTGAATGTCTTGCCCAGCCGGTTGTTGAAGCGCTGCGCGAGGTTGCGGGTCAGTTCGAGGTGCTGACGCTGGTCCTCGCCGACGGGCACCGCGTTGGCCTGGTACAGCAGGATGTCCGCGGCCTGCAGCACCGGGTAGGTGAACAGCCCGACGCTGGCGCGGTCGGCGCCCTGCTTGGCGGACTTGTCCTTGAACTGCGTCATCCGGCTGGCCTCGCCGAACCCGGTCTGGCACTCCATCACCCAGGACAGCTGGGCGTGCTCGGGCACCTGGCTCTGCACGAACAAGGCACTTCGCCGCGGGTCGATGCCGATGGCGAGCAGCTGCGCGGCCGCGATCCGGGTTCGCTGCCGCAGCACCTTCGGGTCTTGTTCGACGGTGATCGCGTGCAGGTCGACGACCATGTAGAAGGTCTCGTGCGTGTCCTGCATCCGCACCCACTGACGCAGCGCGCCGAGGTAGTTGCCGAGGTGGAACGAGTCGGCGGTCGGCTGGATCCCGGAGAGGACGCGGGGACGAGCGGCGGGCGCGGTCTGTTCTTCGGACACGCCCGGATTCTTCCAGGCGCCCCGGTACCCCGAACCGCGAGGTCCGGTGCGACCATTCGGACGAATCCGTGAAATACCCCATACTTCCGACGGTTCTGCACACACACCTGGCGTTTCTACCCTTCGTGATCACCGGACTACCGGTCGACACGAAGGAGAACCCGATGAAGGCACGATCTCTGCTCGCGGGCGCGGCCGTGGCCATCGCGGCGGCCCTGTCCCTGCCCGGCGTGGCCGCGGCTTCGACGGAACCCACGGGTGTGCAGCCGAACATCGTGGGTGGCACCAACGCCACCGAGGTCTACTCGTTCATGGCGTCGCTGCAGTCGGGCAGCGGCAGCCACTCCTGCGGCGGCTCCCTGATCAAGGCGAACTGGGTGGTCACCGCGAAGCACTGCGGACAGCCCGCCCAGGTCCGCGTCGGCACCACCAACCGGACGAGCGGCGGCGCGGTGGCCAGAGTGTCCTCGCGGATCGCGCACCCGAGCGCGGACATCGCGCTGCTGAAGCTGGCGACGTCGGTCAGCCAGGCCCCGATCGCGATCGCGGGGTCGTCCGGTCCGGACGGCACGGCCACCCGCATCATCGGCTGGGGCCAGACCTGCCCGAGCCGGGGCGGCTGCGGCGCACCGGTGAACCTGCAGCAGCTGGACACGTCGATCGTGTCGGACAGCCGCTGTTCCGGGATCAACGGAGCCAGTGAGATCTGTACGAACAACCCCGGCGGGAACAAGGGCGCCTGTTACGGCGACTCGGGCGGCCCGCAGGTCAAGAAGGTCAACGGCGTGTGGCAGCTGATCGGCGCCACGAGCCGGGCCGGCAACAACAACCCCACCTGCGCGACCGGCCCGTCCATCTACGTGGACGTCCCGTACTTCGCCAGCTGGATCGCCTCGAACACCCGGTAAGCGCTCCCCCGCCGAGCGCGTTCAGCCCGCTGGGCGCGCTCGGCTCAGGAACGGCGATAGGGCGTGAGAGCAGGTCGGGTCGGCTTGTCCGCCTGGGCCAGCTCGGCCTCGGCCAGGTCCGCCTCGGCGAGGACGGCCTCCGCCATGGCCGTGACGTCGGCGGCGTTCTCCGCCTGCGTGGCCGCCGCTTCGGCAGCGCGGACCTTGCGCCGCTGACGCAGGACCCCGAGTGCCATCCCGACGATGCCCAGCGCGACGGCCACCACGCCGACCGGGCCCAGGAGCCCGAACGACACCACGCTGGTCTCGACCCGCGAGTCCGGGTCGTCGGCCAGTGCCACGCCGCCCCCGGCCAGGAGCAGCGTCGCCGGCACGGCGACGAGCGCGGCCGTGACCCGGGTCCCGCGCAGGACGGATCGCGTCAGGGGCTGACCTGGGTTGCGCACCGGGGTGCCTCCCACGTAGTAACGGTTCTGAGCGAGCTCTCACCCACACGAGTGAGACCCGACGTGCTACTGGTCAAAAAACTACCGAGCGTGTCAAGACCTGCGAGTCCTGATCAACTCGGGGCCAGAGACTAGCGCCCACACGGGGAGCTACGACGCCCACCCCCACTCTGTGCTACTCACAGTGGTAGCGGGCTCACGACCAGCACGCGCCGTGACCACGAACGGGTCCGCACGCCGCCGACGCCGACGCGAAAGGCCGCTCGGTCAGCCGGGGAACTCGATGTCGTAGGCCGCGGTCACCGGAGCGTGATCGGACCAGCGCTGGTCATAGGACGCCGCCCGCTCGACCTCCACCGAGACGACCTTCGCCGCCAGCCCCGGGGTGGCGAGCTGGCAGTCGATACGCCAGCCCGAGTCGTTGTCGAAGGCCTTGCCGCGGTAGGACCACCATGTGTACGGGCCGGGCCCCGCCGGGTCCAGCACGCGCTGAACGTCGACGTACCCCGCCTTCTCGTACACCTGGCCGAGCCAGGCCCGCTCCTCCGGGAGGAATCCCGAGTTCTTCTGGTTTCCGCGCCAGTTCTTCAGGTCCACGGTGTCGTAGGCGATGTTCCAGTCCCCCACCACGACCACTTCCCGCCCCGACGCCTCGGCCTTGCCGCGCAGCTCCGCGAGGTAGGGCAGGAACGCCGCCATGAAGCGCTCCTTCTCCGCCTGCCGCTCGGTGCCGACGTCCCCGCTGGGCAGGTACAGGCTCGCCACCACGACCTTCGGCAGATGCGCCTCGAGGTAGCGGCCGCTGTTCTCGAACTCGGGCTCGCCGAAGCCGACCCGCACTTCCTCGGGCTCGACCCGGCTGTACACCGCGACACCGTTGCGGCCCTTGACTTCCGACGGCGCGTGCACCGCGTGCCAGCCTTCGGGATCGACGACCGACGCCGGCAGCTGATCACGTTCCGCGCGCACCTCCTGGCACGCGACGACATCGGCCTTCGTCGCGGCGAGCCATTCGACGAAGCCCTTTTTCACGGCGGCCCGCAGGCCGTTGACGTTCACAGTGGAGACGATGAGCACGCCGGGCACGCTACCTCGCGGCCCCGACAATTCCGCGCGGCCGGGTCCAGAAGCATGCGTCGAATACTCTGGAAGACTGCATCCCGTTAGCGAGCTGACAGTGCTGGGCAGCTGCGGCGCGTGGCCGGAGCCCGGCCGCGCGTGGCACTACACGGTGCAAGGCGTCCGGACGACGGCGTCCTTGCTGCCCCCCTGAGGTTTTCTCGCTAAGGGTTCTGGGGCCGTGTGTGTTGCCGGAGGAGTTGCAGGACGCCTTCGGTGCGCTGGTCTGGGGTGTGACAAGGGCGTCCCTGGGTGCGGTGGATGCACCCAGGGCGTCCCTCGGACTTCCCTGCGCTCGCCGACCCCATTCGCGACACATCCTCGGGCCCACCAAAGGCTGTGAAGGCCTCCTTCACAGCGCTCAACGCCGTAAAGGAGGCCTTCACCGCACCACCATGCCCTCGGGGAAACACTCACCAGCAAAACCGCACCCCCGCACCTACCGAGAAAACCTCACTACGTGCCGAACCACGGTGTCCGGTTGAGCGCGCCACCAGACGGCCCGCACCGGGTGATGACCGCGGCGGAGGCGGGACGCCACGCGGCGGAGGCAGGCCAAACCGAGTACGACGGCGAGGGTCTGGTCGTCAGGCCAGGACTGTCAGCACTTCGCGCCCTCTTCCGGCTTGGTGAACTCGGCGGAAACCCATTTGGTGTCCGAGATCTTGCGGAACCCGTTCTGCGCGCCGGGCAGCACGTCGACCTTCGCGTCCTTGACGTACTTGCCCACGATCTTCGCGTTGCCGTCGGGGGCTTCGCGGACGTTGAGCACGTCCGCGGTGACACCGACCTTGCACCCGGTCGCCGAAGTCGCGTCCGCGGACTGCTTGTTCAGCGCGTAGATGATGATCACCGCGGCGATCACGCCGATGATGATCCACGTCTTCTTCGCCAAGCCCAGGATCACGTCAGCTCCTCAGTACGGGAACCTGCCACGACCAGGGTAGGCAAACCTTGGCAGGCCGGACAGCTTCCGCATTGCCAACCACCCGGAGGCGCCAACAGCGTCACCCGGCGGTGACGCCAGGTGACCACCCGGTAACGGCCCCGAAACGCCGAAAAGCCCCCTTTCCGGGCATTTCAGCCGGGAAAGGGGGCTTTTCGCGGAGCCGGTGATCAGCCCTGCGAGGCGATCTTCTTGGCCAGGTTCTCGTCCAGCGTGCCGAGGAACTCCTCGGTGGTCTGCCACGACTGGTCCTTGCCCACGAGCAGGGCGAGGTCCTTGGTCATCTTGCCGCTCTCGACGGTCTCGATGACGACCTGCTCCAGCGTGTTCGCGAAGCCGACCAGCTCGGTGTTCGAGTCCAGCTTGCCGCGGTGCTCGAGGCCCCGGGTCCAGGCGTAGATCGACGCGATCGGGTTGGTCGAGGTCGGCTTGCCCTGCTGGTGCTGGCGGTAGTGCCGGGTGACCGTGCCGTGCGCGGCCTCGGCCTCGACGGTCTTGCCGTCCGGCGTGCGCAGCACCGACGTCATCAGGCCGAGCGAGCCGAAGCCCTGCGCGACCGTGTCGGACTGGACGTCACCGTCGTAGTTCTTGCACGCCCAGACGTAGCCGCCCTCCCACTTGAGCGAGGCGGCGACCATGTCGTCGATCAGCCGGTGCTCGTAGGTGATGCCCTTGGCGTCGAAGGCGGCCTTGAACTCGGTGTCGAAGATCTCCTGGAACACGTCCTTGAACATGCCGTCGTAGGCCTTGAGGATCGTGTTCTTGGTGGAGAGGTACACCGGGTACTCGCGGTCCAGGCCGTACTGCAGCGAGGCGCGCGCGAAGTCCTCGATGGACTTGCGGTAGTTGTACATCCCCATCAGGACGCCGCCGCCCTCGGGGAACTTCGCGACCTCGAACTCCATCGGCGCGGAGCCGTCTTCCGGGGTGTAGGTGATCGTCGCGGTGCCGGGGCCGGGGACCTTGAAGTTGGTCGCCTTGTACTGGTCGCCGTGCGCGTGACGGCCGATGATGATCGGCTTCGTCCAGCCCGGCACCAGCCGCGGGATGTTCCGGATGACGATCGGCTCGCGGAAGATCACGCCGCCGAGGATGTTGCGGATCGTGCCGTTGGGCGAGACCCACATCTTCTTCAGGCCGAACTCCTCGACGCGCGCCTCGTCCGGGGTGATGGTGGCGCACTTGACGCCGACGCCGTGCTGCTTGATGGCGTTCGCGGCGTCGACGGTGATCTGGTCGTCGGTGCGGTCCCGCTCCTCGATGCCCAGGTCGTAGTAGTCCAGGTTGACGTCCAGGTACGGGTGGATCAGCTTGTCCTTGATGAACTGCCAGATAATGCGGGTCATCTCATCGCCGTCGAGTTCGACGACGGTGCCCTGGACCTTGATCTTGGCCATGAGCGGCGGTGCTCCTTCCGCGGATCTTCGCGTTACTTCTTCGTCTCGCCGGTAGCGGTACAAGCGTACTGCTTAACGGAGCTGGATGGTTCCAGTAGTGGTCGGCATCAAGTCTCCAACAGCGGATTGTGGCCAGGCTCACCGGGCGGCGTGGCCCGCCCGCGGGCTTACGCCGGCCGTCACGGTACGCGCGGCCTTACCTGTCGGATGACCGCCCGACCTGGTGCGCTACCCGGATTTCGTAACGGACCGGGGTCGTTCCGCCGCCGGGTGCGGTGGGACCATCGACGCATGGGATTGTTCACCGTGTCGGAGGCGCGCGCCGAACTCGCCCGGCTGAGACCCGTGCTCGACGAACTCGTGCGCGTACGGGCCGACGCCGCCGAACTCGCCGCCGCGCTCCGGGTCGGCGGGCGCGACACCGACCTCGGCGGCCTGCCCGAGTGGAAGGCCGCGCAGGCCCGGCTCGACGAGCTGATGACCGCCGTGCAGGTCACCGGCGCCGAGCTCAAGGGGTTCGCGCCGCTGCTCGTGGACTTCCCGTCCGAGATGGACGGTGTGGACGTCCTGTTGTGCTGGCTCGAAGGCGATCGCGAGCTGGCCTGGTATCACCGCACGGATCTGGGTTTCGCGGGACGTCGCCCGCTGCCGTGAAACGTGGCTAAGGTGGATCGGTGAGCGACCCCACCATGGCCGAACTGCACGACGGGCTGGCCGGAACCTACGACGAAAACACCTTCCACGCGACCGTCGCGGACGCGCTCGTCGACGGGCTCGCCGTCGAACCGGCACCCGCGCTGCTGCTCGACGTCGCGGCGGGCACCGGCCACGCGGCGTTCGCGGCCCTGCGGCTGTCCCCTGGCAAGGTGCTCGCGGTGGACATCTCCCCCGGCATGATCGCGCAGGCCGAGGCGAAGGCGGCCACGCTGGACCCGGACCGCCGGATCACCTGGCAGGTCGGCTCCGCGGTGCCGATGCCCGCCGAAGACGGCAGCGCGGACGCCGTGCTCTGCGCGTCCGCACTGCATTTCCTCGGCGCGCCCGCGCTGCGCGACTGGCTGCGCGTGCTGCGGCCCGGCGGTGTCGCGGCCTTCAGCCTTCCCGTGGCGGCAAGGTTTTCCCCGTCGGGGGCGTTCGCCGCGTTCGTCCCGGCCGACCTGCCGATCCCGGACACGGCCGAGGAAGCCGCCGCGCTGGCCACCGGCGCCGGTTTCACCGACGTCGTCGCGCGCAGGCTGGACACGGAGGACGAACGTCCGCGTTCCGCCTTCGTCGTCCACGCCCGCGCGCCACGGTGATCCGGCTCGGCTCACCGTCCTTTGTGGAGTCTTTCGCCGCACCGGTCACCGGTGCAGCGTGGCGCCCTTGAGGATCTTGTCGACGGCGTTCTTCGGGCCGTGCACCGCCAGCCCGGCCAGCGCGAGCTTCTCGCCAGGCACCGCGCGGACAGCGGCGCGGTTGTCGCGGTCATTACCGGTGTGGAACAGCTCGTCGGTGAAGACCGAGATCCGCAGGCCGCGGGCGAGGGCACGGCTGTGCGCGGCGGCGAGCACGTCGGCGGTCCCGGCGAAGACCATGACGGGCTGGCCGAACATCGGCAGGTAACCGGTGCCGTCCGCGTCCTCGTACGGCTCGCCGATGATCTCGGGGGTCGCGTGCGCGATGCCGCTGACCAGGAACGCGGTGACGTTCAGCCGTTGCCAGGACGCCAGGTCGTCCCGCAGGAGCACGGCGATCTTCGTGGGGAAGCGAATCGGTTCGGACATGCCAGCAAGACTCGCCGCCGCGTGGCCTAGGCGTCTTGTACGTTCTTGACATGTGGCAACGGATCTCGGCCTGGCAGCCGCCGGTGCCGGGCATCGCCGAGGTCTTCCACGCACGCTTCGTCGAGCACGCTTATCCGGTGCACACGCACGACACGTGGACGCTGCTGATCGTCGATGACGGCGCGATCCGCTACGACCTGGACCGCCATCATCACGGCGCGCTCGGCGCGTCGGTGACGCTGCTGCCACCGAACGTCGCGCACGACGGCCGGGCCGCGACCAGCCACGGCTTCCGCAAGCGCGTGCTCTACCTCGACACGTCGATCCTGGGCGAGGACCTGATCGGCGCGGCCGTCGACCACCCGAGCATGGCCGATCCGCTGCTGCGTGCCCGCGTCCACCAGCTACACGAGACGCTGGCACATCCGGCGGACACCCTCGAAGCCGAAAGCAGGCTGGTCCTGGTCGCCGACCGCCTGCGCGACCACCTCGACCGCCCGCTGACCGGCGCCCCGCCCGCCAGGGGCGTCGCCGACGACCTCCGGGACCTGCTGGACGCACACCTGCCCGACGCGCTGACCCTGCGCGAAGCCGCCGACACCCTCGGCGCGCACCCGGCATACCTCGTCCGCGCCTTCGGCAGGCGGTTCGGCCTGCCGCCGCACCGCTACCTGACCGGCCGCCGCGTCGACCGGGCCCGCCGCCTCCTGCTCGCCGGGACTCCCGCCGCCGAGGCCGCGGTCCGCGCCGGCTTCGCCGACCAGGCCCATCTGACCCGGCATTTCAAGCGGTATCTCGGGACGACCCCCGGCCGTTTCACGGCAGGATGACAAAGTCATCGATGCACCAACCGCCAGGAGGTTGAGCCCCGAAGAAGTACTCGCTCAATCAGCCACCCCAGCCGGCTGGTCGTCTTGAGCTGCCACAGGAACGAGGCCGGGGAACTTTTCAATCGCCTTGGCCAGCCGAGCGGCATCACCGCACAAGGTTGCTTTCATAAAGTTCGCACCCCGAGCGAATTTGATACGCCTGAATTCGAGGTCACCGCCCAGCTCGGCCCCGTTGAATTCGACAATCTCGGACGATTCTGCACCTTCAAACCCGACCCCACGAGAAATCTTGACTTCGTCAAAACTGACAAACCCAGCAAAATTAGCCCCGCCGAACTCCGCTCCATCGCCAAATTTAGCTTTCGTGAAACTGGTGCCAGCCATAAACAAGGAGCTTTCGAACCCGGCATATCCAGCGAACTCGGCACCATAGAAGCCCGTCAACCGCATAAATTCGACCTGCCCGAAAAGCGCACCTTCCTCAAAAACGGAATTCTCGAAATCTGCATTGCCGTCGAAGCGGGCTTCGTCAAATTCTGCCCGTTCAAGAAATACGGTATCACCAAACGACGCCTCTCCACAAAATGTCGCACGGCAAAATCGCGCATTCCGGATGTGGCACTCACTGAAGTCAACGTTCACGAGGAACGCGTCACTGAGATCGAGGTCCATGCCGGACCAGAAGGCATCGAGCGTCCCGAACACCTCAGCACCTGGGCGCAGGTGACTCGCCAGGATGCGCTGGGCGGCAAGCCGAACCTGATGTTCATCAGACGACACCGGCGCAGCTGGTTTGGCACTGGAACGTCGGCCAGCGAACGTGGCGTGCGAGACAGCCTTGCCGCCATTGACCGGACGGCGCCCCAATGGCCTCGAAGCACGGCCTTGCTGCCCACCCTCGACCGGCGCGACCCGCAGGTACGCGCAAATAACGTTGACAACGGTCTGTCGCAGGCTCGGTTCGAGATTCTCCTGAGCCAGATTTTCCAGCGCGTACAATCCGCCCAACCGGACAATCGCCTGATCGGACCCGAGTTGCTCTACCGCTTTGCTGTACCGTTCAGCGATCCGACGCGATATAGCGTCCTCACTCGCATCCTTGGCCATCTGCAGCTGATGAGCGTAACTGTCCGCAGCAATCTTCTCGTTGTGCGCTGCAGTCCGCTCGGCAAGCCGGTGCGCGTTGTGCTTTTGCACCAGGTCCAGTTCAGTGGACCGCTGCTTGCGTATCGCAAGCCATAAAGCCACAACCCCGCCGAGTCCGACCCCCAGAGTGCCACCCGTGCGTATGGCATCCAGTTGTGCCGTGCCTACCGAGGATTCGAGTAGCACCCACACGGCTGCTGCGGCGACGAGCACCATCACAGGAACACCGGCAGCTATTACCCAGCGCGGAATCGGACGCATGACTGGCTGGAACGAAGGCAAGTCACCTACCGATGAAACAGCAACGGTTACTGACTGGGAAGTGTTCGCGACTTGATTGGTCATACACCTCAGTCGCCTGTAGTTGACGAGGTGTAACGCACCCGTCCTGTGAGGTTGTCAGCCCTGGCCGGTTGAACGCGCCTGCCCGAAGCCGGCGTAGCTTTAGCCGGCCTTGGCCGCAGCCTTGGCCGCCTTCTTGAACGCCCGCACCTCGGCCAGGGTGTCCGGGCCGGTGACGTCCGCAATGGACCGCCGGGAGCCGCGGTCACCGTATGCGCCCGCTGCCGCCCTCCAGCCCTTTGGCTGCACACCGTATTGCTTGCCCAGCAGAGCCAGGAAGATCTTGGCCTTCTGCTCGCCGTAGCCAGGCAGGGCCTTGAGCCGCTTGAGCACCTCGGGGCCGTCCGGCTTGGGACGACCGTCGGTCCAGATGCCTTCGACCCGGCCGTCGTAGTGCTCGATGATGTACTGGCACAGCGTCTGCACCCGCCGGGCCATCGAGCCTCCGTAGCGATGAATAGCGGGAGGCGTCACGCACAGTTCCACGAATGTTTCGGTGTCGGCTTCCGCGATCTTGGTTATGTCCAAGCCGCCCATACGGTCGGCAATCTTCTTCGGCCCGATGAAGGCCGTCTCCATCGCGATTTGCTGATCCAGGAGCATGCCGATCAGCAGCGCCAGCGCATCCTCGCTCAGCAGCTGGTCCGCCTCGACGTTGCCGGTCAGGTGCAAGGTACGGGTCATGAGGTCATTTTGGCAGGTAAACCGGAGAGCGAAACCTCGGGCGTGCGCAGCCATCCGAACTGGTTGTTCTTCGTCCGCCGTCAACCGGCCAGTGGTACCGACATGATGTCGCCACTTCGCGGGCTGCCGACGCGTCTCTGGTAACGGAGAGTAGCGAAACGCCCTACTCCATTATCGACAAGGTCAAGCGACCAGAAGGTCCAGATCTTCCCCGATCTGCTGTGCAAGCAGTGCGGCGTCCAACCGGAATGCCGACATGAGGCCGCCGGAACACGCGACGGCGTCGACACGGCGCCGCGCACCGCCGCCGCGGTGAACCGGTGGGTCCACTGTGGACGGCGGCGGTGCGTGGGTTTCGCCTACAGCGCGCTCTGCAGCCGCTGGGACAGCAGCGAGACGAACCGCGCGGGGTCGGCCAGCTCGCCACCCTCGGCCAGCAGCGCCATCCCGTAGATCAGCTCGGCGGTCTCCTTGAGCCCCTCGTCCTCCGGTCGCGCCTCGTGCGCGGCGCGCAGGCCGCTCACCAGCGGGTGCTCCGGGTTGAGTTCGAGGATGCGCTTGACCGGCGGCAGTTCCTGCCCCATCGCCCGGTACATCTTCTCCAGCGTCGGCGTCATGTCGTAGCTGTCGCCGACGATGCAGGCGGCCGAAGTGGTGAGCCGCGAGGACAGGCGCACCTCCTTGACGTTGTCCTCCAGCGCCGAGGACATCCACGTGAGCAGGCCGGCGAAGTCCTTCTGCTTCTGCTCGCGCTCGGCGGTCTTCTCCTCGTCGTCGGTGTCGAGGTCGACCTGGCCCTTGGCGACCGACTGGAACTGCTTCTCCTCGAACCCGGCGACGGCGTCGACCCACATCTCGTCGATCGGGTCGGTCAGGATCAGCACCTCGAACCCCTTGGCGCGGAAGGCTTCCAGGTGCGGCGAGTTCTCGATCGCCTGCCGCGACTCGCCGGTCAGGTAGTAGATGTGCTCCTGGCCGTCCTTCATCCGCTCGACGTACTCGCGCAGTGTGGTCGGCTTCTCGGCGTCGTGTGTCGAGGAGAACGAACAGATGTCGAGGATGGCCGTGCGGTTCTCGGTGTCGTCGAGCAGCCCTTCCTTGACCGCGCGACCGAACTCCTGCCAGAAGGTCGCGTACTTCTCGGCGCTCTTCTCGTCTCCCGACATCATGGTCTTGATCGTCGAGAGGATCTTCTTGACCAGGCGGCGCCGGATCAGCTGGATCTGGCGGTCCTGCTGCAGGATCTCGCGCGAGACGTTGAGCGAAAGGTCCTGCGCGTCGACCACGCCCTTGACGAAGCGCAGGTACTCCGGCATCAGCGCTTCACAGTCGTCCATGATGAACACGCGCTTGACGTAGAGCTGCACGCCGCGCTTGCGCTCCCGCATGAACAAGTCCATCGGCGCGCGCGAGGGCAGGAACAGCAGCGCCTGGTACTCGAACGTGCCCTCGGCCTGCAGCCGGATCGTCTCCAGCGGGTCCTGCCAGTCGTGGCTGACGTGCTTGTAGAACTCGTGGTACTCGTCCTCGCTCACGTCCGAGGACGGGCGGGCCCAGAGCGCCTTCATCGAGTTGAGCGTCTCGACCTTCGGCTCGGCGCTCTCCTCACCCTCTTCGCCCTCGGCGGCGGGCTCGGTCGTCATCCGGATCGGCCAGGTGATGAAGTCCGAGTACTTCTTGACGATCTCCCGGAGCTTCGCCACCGACGTGTAGTCGAAGAGGTGGTCCTCGACGTCGACCGGCTTGAGGTGCAGCGTCACCGCGGTGCCCTGCGGGGCGTCGGCGACCGGCTCGATCGTGTAGGTGCCCTCGCCCTCGGACTCCCACCGGACTCCCTCGTCCGCCCCTGCCCGCCGGGTCACCAGCGTGACCTTGTCGGCCACCATGAAGCTGGAGTAGAAGCCGATGCCGAACTGGCCGATCAGGTCGCCGGAGGCGGCCGCGTCCTTCGCCTCCTTGAGCTTGGCGAGGAACTCGGCGGTGCCGGACTTCGCGATCGTGCCGATCAGGTTCACCACGTCGTCGCGGGACATCCCGATGCCGTTGTCGCGCACGGTGAGCGTGCGCTGCTCCGGGTCGGTTTCGAGCGTGATGTGCAGGTCATCGGTCTCGGCCTGCAGGTCCTTGTCCTGGAACGCCTCCAGCCGGAGCTTGTCCAGCGCGTCCGAAGCGTTCGAGATCAGTTCCCGCAGGAACGTGTCCTTGTTCGAGTAGATCGAGTGGATCATCAGCCGCAGCAGCTGCCGCGCTTCCGACTGGAACTCCAGCGTCTCCGCCGACGTCGTCACCTAACGTCCCCTCCCAGCGATAACCACGTATTACCGGCCCGACATCTTAGCGAACCAGACAACGTCCGGTTCGCCGCGCAGTACCGGGACCTCGGCCACCCGGACGTCGGCGAACCGCGATCGCAGCCGCTCGGTGAACGAGGGCGCCGCGCCGGCGCTCCACACCGCGATCACGCCGCCGGGCCGAAGCCGCGCGACGAGACCTTCTACGCCGGACTCGCCGTACAGCGCCGCGTTCCCGTCCGTGACAGTCCATTCAGGACCGTTGTCGATGTCGAGGCACAGCGCGTCGAAGGTTTCGCCGGTTTCCCGCAGCCAGGCAACGAGATCCGCCTCGACGACGATGACGCGCGGGTCGGCGAGCGCGTCGCCATGCACCGTCCTCAAAGGACCGACACGGTTCCACTCGATCACCGCGGGCTCTCGTTCCACGACGACCACCTCGCCCACGTTCGGGTGCTCGAGGGCCGCCCGTAGCGAGAACCCGACGCCGAGACCACCGATCAGGATCCGCGCCCCCGGGGCCAGCGCGTCCGCCGCGCCGGTCACCAGGAGCCGCTCCGATTCGCCGTTGCGGGTATCCATGAGGAACACCCCGTTCGCGATGACCTCGAACGCTTCCCCGGCGCGTCGCAGCACCAGTTCCCCGCCACGGCCGCGCACCACATCGACCACTTCCGCCACGGACGGCACCTTCTCACAGCAGCCCGGCGAGCTTGTACAGCACCAGGCTCCCGGCCACCGCGACGTTCAGGCTGGCGCCCATGCCGGCCATCGGGATCTCGACCACGGTGTCGAGCAGGTCCAGCGCCTCGGACGGGACGCCGTGCCGCTCGTGCCCGAGCACCGCGATCGTGCGGCCCCGCGCGGGCGGGAGGTCGGCCAGCCGCACCGCTTCCTCGGCCAGCTCGACCCCGACCACGTGAGTACCTGCCGCGCGCCCCCGCGCAAGCCAGCCGGGCGGATCGTGCACCCAGTGCACGCAGGCCGGGCGGCGCAAGGTGTTGCCGCGGCGCAATGCCTCCGGGACCCACGGAAACCGTGGTACCGCAAGGCAAGCGCCGACGGCGTCACACGTGCGGAGCAGGGTGCCGAGGTTCGCGCCGTGCTGTGGCCAGAGCGGCGCCGCGACCAGATGTCCCCAGCAGGAGTGAGCTCGTTTCCGCCGGTTCGCCCGCAGTTCCCGAGGGGTGCGGACCCGGATCGACGGGCTCACCGGCGTCGAGGCTCGACGCCTCCAGACTGTGCGTTGGTCATGGCACCACTCTACTGTGCCGTTGGTTACTGATCCGACCACAGCCACGGCGGAGACGGGTCTCTGCGAGCAGGCCGGCTGCGGCCCGTGTCCGCCTGCTTTCTGGCCGGATCAGTAACTGGCCAGGCGACCCATCGGCCCTGTACGCGATCCCTCCTCGCTTTTAACCTGGAACCTGCGGAGGTGAAGCCCCATGCACGCGATGGTAGGAGACGAGATCCAGGTCCATGGCCGCACCGTGGGATCCGCCGAACAGCGCGGCGAGATCCTCGAGGTGCGGGGCAAGAACGGGGAACCGCCCTATCTGGTCCGGTTCGCCGACGGGCACGAAGCCCTGGTGTATCCCGGCCCCGACTGCGAGGTACAGGCACACACCGGATAACCGGCGCCATCAGCTCGATACCGCCACCTCCTCCCGGGCGGTGGCGGTACGGGCGCGCCAGCCCACCAGGACGACCACGGCGGCCACCGCGGTCAGCACCGCCGCGACCTCCGGCAGCAGGGTCGGCCCGCCGACGTCCAGCACCACCCCGCCGACGACGCCGGACAGGCCGACCCCGAGGTAGATCGCGGAGGCGTTGAGCGAAAGCGCCAGCCCAGCGTGCACCGGCGACAGCTCGATCAGCCGGTGCTGCACCGGCGGGTTGAACGACCAGGTGCACAGGCCCCACAGGAACATCACGATGCCCGCGCCGACGGCCGTGCTCGCGACCACCGGCAGCACGGCCAGCACCACGGTGAGTCCGGCGACCACGGCGAGCAGCGGCCGCCGCGCGCCCCAGCGGTCGGTGACGCGGCCGCCGGCGAAGTTGCCGATCGCGCCCCCGATGCCGTAGCAGAACAGCAGGACCGTCACGGCCGTGCCGTGCAGCCCGGCCGTGGTGGCCAGCACGGGCGAGATGAACGTGTACACGGTGAACGCCGCGAGGCAGGCGAGCACGGTGGTCACCAGCATCGCCAGGACCCGGGTGTCCTTGGCGACGGAAAAGCGTTCCGCGAACCGCACCGGGGGCGGTGGCGCGACCTTCGGCAGCGCGAACCGGACCGCGACCGCCCCGGCCAGCGCGAACGCCCCGACCAGCGCGAACACGGTCTGGTACCCGAGTTGCTGGGACAGCAGGCTGCCCAGCGGCACGCCGAGGATGGTGGCGATGGTGAGCCCGCCGAACACGAGCGCCACCGCGCGGCCACGCCGCTCCGGCGCGGTGAGCTCGGCGGCGACCGCGCTGGCCGCGGGCGTGAACACGGCCGCCCCGATCGCCGTGACGACCCGCGCGGCCAGCAGGGTGTAGTACTCCGGTGCGAGCGCGGCCAGGACATTGCCGACCGCGGTGACGACGAGCGCGCCGACCAGGACGGCACGCCGTTCCCAGCGCCCGGTGAGCGCGGCGAACAGCGGGGAACCGATCGCGTAGGCGACGGCGAAGGCGGTGACCAGTTGCGCCGCGGTGGTGGCGGAGATGTGCAGCTGCGTGGTCAGCGCCGGAAGCAGCCCGGCGACGACGTACCCGCTGGTGCCGACGGCGAACGTGCCGAGCGCGAGCACGGACGTTCTCGCCTGCTTCACCGGCGGTGCCTGCGGTGCTGCCGTGGAGACGGTGGCCATGAGGTGGATCCCCCAACAAACATAGTTCGATGGCTGTCGTAGTACGAAGATCACCGTACTACGCGGCACCGACAATTTCGATGACTGTCGTACTATGGGACCGTGAACAGCGCCGTACCCCTGACGCCGATCGTCCATCCCGATCGCACCGAGCTGACGATCGAGGCCCTGCTCCGCGCGCTGGCCGACCCGGTCCGCCTCGCGATCGTGCGCCAGGTCGCGAACACCGAGGGCGAGGTCGCGTGCGGCGCGTTCGACGTCCCCGTGACGAAGTCCACACTGACCCATCACCTGGGAATCCTGCGCCAGGCGGGCGTCCTCGCCAGCCGCCAGGACGGCACCACGCGCTACAACTCGTTGCGGCGCAACGATCTTGACGTCGTCTTCCCCGGACTGCTCGACGCGGTGCTGGCCGCGCCCCACGACGCTTGATCGTCCACGTGGGCGGGCTCACGCGAAACCGGGATGACAACGGCACCCCTCGTGGGTTGAACTGAACGCGGGACAGCACGCGCCGCCGGGGCCGCTGAAGCTGTCTTCCTTTTTGCCAGCCGACTAAATCGATTCAGACACCGTGGCCGGAGCCTGCACTGTGGCCGGAGCCTGGTCTGAGAAATCGTTTACCCAGGGAAGGAGAGCCGTGCCCGTCGCGCTGCTCGCGCTCGCCATCGGTGCCTTCGGCATCGGGACAACCGAGTTCGTCATGATGGGTGTGCTGCCCCAGGCCGCCGCCGACTTCGGGGTGTCGATCCCGACCGCGGGCTATCTCATCTCCGGCTACGCGCTCGGTGTCGTGGTCGGGGCGCCGCTGCTCACCGCGGCCGCCGTCCGGCTGCCGCGCAAGACGATGCTGCTGGCCATGATGGGCCTGTTCACCCTGGGCAACGCGTTGTTCGCGTTGTCGCCCAACCAGGAGTTCGGGGTGGCGTTCCGTTTCCTCGCCGGGCTGCCGCACGGCGCGTTCTTCGGCGCGGGCGCGGTGGTCGCGTCGAGCCTGGCCAAGAACGGCCAGCGCGCCAAGGCGGTGTCGATGATGTTCCTCGGCCTGACGCTGGCCAACGTCGTCGGCGTGCCGCTGGGCACCCTGCTCGGCCAGCGGGTCGGCTGGCGCGCGACGTTCGGCGTCGTGGCGGTGATCGGCCTGGTCGCGATCGCCGCGATCGCGAAGCTCGTGCCGCACCAGGGCAGGCCCGCGGAACCTTCGCTGCGCAACGAACTCGGCGCGTTCCGCCGCCCGCAGGTCTGGCTCGCGCTGGCGATCGTGATGTTCGGCCTCGGCGGCGTGTTCGCCTGCCTGTCCTACATCGCGCCGATGCTGACCGACGTCGCGGGCTACTCGCCGTCGAACGTCACGGTGCTGCTCGCGCTGGCCGGGGTCGGCATGACGATCGGCAACCTGCTGGGCGGGCGGCTCGCGGACCGCGCGCTGATGCCGAGCCTGTACGTCGCGCTGCTCGGGCTGGCGTCGGTGCTCGGGATCTTCACGGTGACCGCGCAGGGCAAGGTCGGCGCGGCGATCACGATCTTCTTCGTCGGCGTCGCCGGGTTCATGATCGGCCCGATGATGCAGGCGCGGATCATGGAGAAGGCGGGCGGGACGCCGTCGCTGGTGTCGGCGGCGGTGCAGTCGGCGTTCAACATCGCCAACTCGATCGGCGCCTACCTCGGCGGCCTGGTGATCGCGGGCGGTCTCGGCCTGGTCGCCCCGAACTGGGTCGGCGCGCTGCTCGCCGTGCTGGGCCTTTCGATCGCGGCGGTGTCCGGCGGCCTGGACCGCCGCGAGTCCCGCCTCACCCCCGCGATGGCCTCCTGACCCAGCGTGTGCTGAAGGGGACTTTCCTCGCGTTACATGCGACGAAAGTCCCCTTCAGCTCGTCCCGCGAGACAAAAGTCCCCTTCAGGAAGAGCCGCCGAAGGGGCCGCCGATGATGGTCAGCGCCACGAAGAGGATGAGGACCGACAAGGCCGCGTAGGTCAGGACGTCGACGGGCTTGCCGCGGATGGCGAGCAGTCCCGCCTTCTCGGTGGGCAGGATCCCGCGCAGCAGACCGGCGAGCAGGAGCGCGCCGCCGATGAGCACCGCGCCCTCCCGCCAGTGGTACTGGAAGATCCGCAGCGCGGCGACCGCGACGACGAGCAGGACCAGCGCGAACGGCAGGTGCTCCCGCGTCGTGCGGCGGTCGCTCCGTTGTCCGGCCACGGCCATCAGCCCGCGACCGAACGTTCCGCGGCCTCGACCACGTTGCCGACCAGCATCGCCCTGGTCATGGGTCCGACGCCGCCGGGGTTGGGCGACAGCCAGCCCGCGACTTCGGCGACGCCGGGGGCGACGTCGCCGGTCAGCTTGCCGTCGACGTGGGAGACGCCGACGTCCAGCACGGCGGCACCGGGTTTGACCATTTCGGGGGTGATGATCCCGGGCACTCCGGCGGCGGCGATGACGATGTCGGCGCGGCGGACCTCGGCGGCGAGGTCGCGGGTGCCGGTGTGGCAGAGCGTCACCGTGGCGTTCTCGCTGCGCCGGGTCAGCAGCAGCCCGAGGGTGCGGCCGACAGTGATCCCGCGGCCGACGACGGTGACCTGCGCACCGGCGATCGGGACGTCGTGCCGTTTGAGCAGTTCGATGATCCCGTACGGGGTGCACGGCAGGGCGCCCCGCTCGCCGAGCACGAGGCGGCCGAGGCTGACCGGGGCGAGGCCGTCGGCGTCCTTGGCCGGGTCGATGCGGTCGAGCACCCGGCCGGGGTCGAGGTGCTTCGGCAGCGGCAGCTGCACGATGTAGCCGTGACACGCCGGGTCGGCGTTGAGCTCGTCGATGACGGCCTCGAGCTTGTCCTGGGTGATGTCACCGGGGAGGTCGCGGCGGATCGAGTTGACGCCGATCTTCGCGCTGTCGGCGTGCTTCATCTTCACGTACGCGTGCGAGCCGGGGTCGTCGCCGACCAGCACCGTGCCCAGCCCGGGGGTCACCCCCCGCGCGGCGAGCGCCGCCACCCGCGGGCGCAGCTCCGCGAAGATGGCGTCCTTGGTGGCCTTACCGTCGAGAACCTTGGCCGTCATGAGCACCATTCTGGCAAAGCGCGCTCCGCGGCCTCCCCGCGCGTCGTTCCGGGCTTTCGGCGGGCTCTCCCGATATCGTTACACTCACCCACCCGCGATCATGACGTGACGCAGGACACTCCACATACGCCGAGGTCAGCGGGCGTGTCCGGCTGCCGGAGGGCGGCAAAACCCACATGCGGGGTGCACACGCGCGCGCGAACAGTCAAAATGTGTCCGTGGCACAACCGACGACGCAGTTGAACGCGACGGAGCAGGACACCCTGGTCAAGCAGATCGGCCTCGCCCTGCTGCGCGCCGCCCCGCGCGATTGGCGCAAGGTGACCGCGGAGTACCGAGCCGTCGGCAGATACCACGAGCTGACCGGGGAGATCATCACCGAGGACGGCACCGCGCAGGAGTGGGTCGCCACCCACGACATCGCGACGCTGTTCGGGCGCCTGCGTGCCGGGATGTACCGCGACGGCCGTGGCACCTGGTTCAACGCGCGCTACCAGCTCGATCACCCGTCCAGTTACAACCTCGAGTACAACCGCGACGAACCGCAGTGGGACCTCGCGCCGCCGCCGCAGGCGTACTCCGACGAGCTGCGGATGTTCCCGCGGACCGAGGAGAACGTCCCGGACTGGCTGATCCGCCGCATGTCGGGTCTCGGACCCGAGCTGCCCGGCCCGCACTTCCGGATCGCCCGCATCTTCGACACCATCGGCCCGGCGGGCCGTCCGGTGATCAACCGCCCCGACCTCGAGGTCGAAGAGCAGGACAGGCTGCTGGAGTACCTCGACCACGCGCCGCTGGTGGTCACCGAACGCGGCTACGACATCGACCGGCTCGCCCAGACGCCGGAGGCCACCGTCCCGGTCGCGTTCCACAGCGACGGGCAGTGGATCTGGCCCGCGGCGGTCAACTTCTACCTGCGCACCTACGGCGTCTCGCCCGAACCGGACCTGATCGAGCACGTCCGGTCCGTCGGTTTCGCGCTTCCGCCGGTCGACGACGCGACGCTGCAGGCCGCCGGCGCGTATCTGACCCGGGGCAACCAGCCGCCGCAGCAGCGTCCCGGCGGGCCGCCCCCGCAGGCCGCGCCGCCGCCCCCGCCGGTGGCCCCGCAAGCGTTTGCGCCTCCGGCACCGCCCGCTCAGGACGGTCCGCCGCCCGCCGAGCCGCCTGCCGCCGCGCAGGCCGCCCCGGTGGTCGAAAGCCCGCTCGCCGTGCACGCGCCTGCCGCCGAGCCGCCCGCGGCGTCGCAGGCCGAGCCGCCGTTTGAGGAAGACTTCGAACAGCGGCACGAGTACGCGGATTCCGCGCATGACGAACAGGCCGGGGACTACGCCGAGCACTACGACGACGAGGCGTACCAGGAGCACGAGGAGTTCGACGACCGGTTCGTCGACGAGCCGGAGCACGAGGAGCAGGCTGCGCACGCGGCGCACAGTGCCGGGAGCAACGGCTCCTCGCCCGAGCCGGGGCATCACCCCGATCTCGGCGAGACCGAGGAGTACTCCCCCGCGGCGGCCCACGAGGACGGGGACACCGGTCCCGTGCGGCAGGTGCCCGCGGAGCACTCGGAGCCGGTGGGTGCCCACGAGGAACCGGAGGCCTACGACCCCGGCCCGCCGACCATGATCGCCGAACCTGGTATCGCCGGCGCGGCGCCGGTGCCCGGCCCGCTGCCGCTGGCCGAGCCGGAGCCGCGGCAGGAGCAGCCGCCCGCTCCCCCGGCCGCGCCGCGGCGCGAGCAGCAGTCCGGCCCGCGCCGGGCGCTGCGCGAGGAGCCGCGCCGTGCCCAGCCCGAAGAGCGTCATCCCGTGCCCGCGCTGGCGGATCTGCGGGCCAAGCTGGACGAGCTCGGTGTGCCCGCCGACGGCTATCGGCTGGGCGAGCCCGCCGAACACGGCTGGAGTGTCGAGCAGGTCGAAGAGGGCTGGCGCGTCGGCTGGTACGACGGCGAGCTGAGCAACCCGGCGGTCTTCGGCGACCCCGAGGACGCGGCCGCGTTCATGCTCGGCAAGGTCCTGCTCAATCCGAACGGTCACGTGGCCGCGCCTCCGCCGCCCGCCGAGCCGGAGCCCGCGCAGCCGGATCCGGCGGACGCCCCGCCGCCTCCGGTGCTGGCGACGCTCTCGCCGGAGATCGCGACCGGGTCGCACCCGATCCCGCCGCGCGAGCCCGCGCCTGCCCGCGAGCCCGCCCCCGTGCGGGAACCCGTTCCGCCGCGGGAGTCGATTCCCGCCCAGGAGCAGACCGCGTTCACCACGGCCGAGGAACTGCTCGGGGACGACCCGCTCGACGAGCCGTCGCCGCCGCCCGCACGTCCGCAGGCACCCCCGGCCCCCGCGCTGAGCGGGCAGGTGACTCCGCCGCCCCCGCCCGCGCCGCCGAGGCGCGAGCCGCCCGCTCCGGCGCCGACGGCGGTCGTCCCGGTTCCGCCACCGCCCGCTCCGCGCCGCGAAGCGCCCGTGCGGGCCGCGCAGGGTGCCGGTGCCTCCGGTGGTGGCGGCGGGAACCAGCAGTGGCCGATCGCCCCGATGGCCGGGGAGCCGCCGCTGACGTTGTTCCGCGGCAAGGAGTTGCGGGAACTGCCCGCGGGCAGCGAGCTGGACCGGTTCGGCGGGCCGAGCGGGAACCTGACCTACGCCGCGGGCACGCCGTTCGAGGAGCGCTCGCTCGTGCCCGAGTGGGTCAACCGCCCGTACCACGTCTACCGCGTGCAGCGTCCGCTCGAGACGCTCGCCGGGGTCGCCATCCCTTGGTTCAACCAGCCCGGCGGTGGTTCGGCGTACCTGCTGCCCGCGTCGATCGAGGAACTGCTGGCCGAGGGTGACCTGATCGAACTCGATCCCGGCGAACCCCCGGTGGACTGATCCGGCTTCGGCGGAACGGGGCACGCGAGCATCGCGTGCCCCGTTTCTGTTGGGCTACTTGACGATCAGGCCGTGCGCGGCGGCGTATGCGACCGCCGTCTCGGGGTCGACGTAGACGCCGCTAAGGTCGGCCTGCACGAGCCCGTTCGCGTCCAGGATCGCGCCGCGCAGGTCCGCGCCGGACAGTTTCGCGTCGCCCAGCCGCGCGCCGGTCAGGTCGGAGCCGCGCAGGTCCGCGCCGGTGAGGTCGGCCTCGATCAGGCTGGCCTCGCGCAGCCGCAGGCCGGACAGGCCGAGTTTGCGCAGCCGCGCCCGTGCCAGCGACGCCAGGGAAAGATCGCATTCGGTCAGCGCGATCCCGATGAACCAGCAGTCCACAAAGGACGAACCGAGCAGCGAACAGGAACTCCACCGGCTCTCGCCGAGCGAGGTCCGCTCGAACACGCAGGAGCGGAACGCCGACGCGTCGTGCCGGGAGCCGCTGAGATCGGCCCCGGAGAAGTCGCAGTCGTCGAACGTGCAGCCCCTCGTCCGCAGCCCGCGCAGGTCGGCGTCGGTGAAATCGCAGCCGGTGAAATGGCGTTTTTCCCACCACTGTCCGGAAAGCACGGCCTCGCGGTAGTCTTCGGCGGTCTCGGTGGTCACCCGGCAAGGATGACACATCGCCTCCGGGCGCGGTCACGCCTTACGCGGAACGATGTCCGCGCTCTGCACGTACTCCATGGCCGCGATGTACTTCGGGTCCCGCATCCGGCGCTCCATCTCCGGATAATCCAGGTCCTCCAGGCGCGTCTGGATCCACCACAGGTTCCCGAACGGATCGAGCACGCGGCCGACGCGATCGCCGAAGGCCAGGTCGGTCTGCTTCGTCACCTCGGTCGCCCCGGCGGCGACGGCTTGGCGTTGCGTGGCTTCGCTGTCCTCGACGTACAGCCGGAGGAACGCGGGAGTGTCGATCCACTCGTCCCGCGCGTCGAACATCATCACGACGGCGTCGCCGATGCGGACCTCGGCGTGCCCGATCCTGCCGTCCTCGCCGGTCACCCTGCCCAGTTCCTCGGCGCCGAAGGCGCGCTTGAGAAAGTCGATCAGCGCGGCGGTGTCCCGGGAGATGATCCACGGGGTGACCGTGGTGTATCCGGCGGGGATCGGACCGGCGGCGGGGTGGGTGGTCATCGATGGCTCCTTCGTCCGTGGTCTGGTGCGGACCACGCTAGAAGCCATATAGGACAGAAATCGTCCGTTAGGTTTCCGGTTTTTCCTTGATCCGTTCGGCCAGCGCGGCGACGCTCCCGGATTCGAGCAGCCGCCGGTGTACGGCCTCCTGCTGTCCGTTCAGCGGTTCGACGCCGGCTCGCAGGCGGCGAATCCCGGACCGCATCCGCGGCCGCGTCCACCGGGGATGCCACAGCAGCTTGAGCAGCAGTCCGGTGGCGGACTTCCGGTAGCTCACGCACGTGGCGAGGAGTTCGGCGGGCGCCGCGCCGAGCGGATTGCCCGCCTCGGCGTCGATCAGCCGGAGCGCCTCGCATTCCAGCTCGCGCTCGTACGCGCCCGCGGCGAAGTCCATAGCGACGCGGGGGATCCCGGCGGCGAGCGCGGCCACCATGTACGTCGCCAACGCCTTGCGGAACGCCGAATCCGCCGGGGAGCCTTCGTCGAGTGTCACGACGAGACCGAGTTCGCCGGCGATCGAACGTGGCCGTCCCGCCACCGGCGGGATCGGCGCGGCGCCGGGCGCGAGTTCGCGGACACCGCTGGGCACCGCGGCCAGCGCGTAGAGGGCTTCCATCACTGCGCCACGCAACTGGCGCCGATCCTGGTACTTGGTGAAGTAGTTGGTCACGACCGCCCCGACGGCACCGCCCGCGGTCGTGTACGCGAGTTCGACGAGACCGGGCATCAGCCGGCGTGCTCCCGGTCGTGCCGGTCCTGGGCGGCGAGGACGGCACTCCCGTTGTCCTCGATCCACCGCACGAGGTCGCCGAGCGGCCGCATGACGCTGTGCCCGAGTTCGGTGAGGGTGTAGCTCACCTTCGGCGGCGTGGACGGCTCGACGGTGCGCTCGACGAGACCGTCGCGGACCAGGCTCCGGAGCTTCTGCGTCAGCACCTTTTCGCTGATGCCGTCGACCTTGTCGCGGAGTTCGTAGAACCGCAACGTACCGTCCCGCAGCGCGGCGAGGATGAGCGTCATCCACCGGCTGGTGAGGTTCTCGACGATCATGCGCCCGGGGCACGTGCTGTCGAACACGTCACCCACGGGGACGGACACACCCTTGCCCATCTGCGCACCTCCCGATCGGTAGGGAGCCTACCTGAAGGTAGGTCCTTACCAAAGGAAAGCCGATATGGTTGCCTGGGTCCTGCCGGCGGACCCGCCGGATTTCCTTGCCCCGACGGAGGAATCCATGAACCAGCCAGCACCGGTCGCCGTGGTCAGTGGCGCGAGCCGGGGCGTCGGAGCGGCGACAGCCCGGGAACTCGGGCGACGCGGCTACCACGTGATCGTCAACTACCACCGCAACGCCGAAGCCGCCGCCGGTGTCGTCAAAGCGATCGAAACGGCGGGCGGAAGCGCGGCGGCGATCCAGGCCGACGTGTGCGACGAGCAGCAGGTGGCGGCGCTGGCCGAGCGCGTCCGTACCGCGCACGGCCGCGTCGATGTCCTGGTGTGCAACGCCAACACCGCGCAGCCGCCGCTCGAACCGCTGCTCTCGCTGCCGTGGGAGGTTTTCGCCGAGAAGGTCAACAACGAGCTGTCCGGCGTGTACTTCCTGACCCAGCGCGTGCTGGCGATCATGCGGGAGCAGCGTTCCGGGCGGATCGTCTACGTTTCGAGCACCGCCGCCGACGACGCCGGTGGTTCGACCGCGCATTCCACCGCGAAGGCGGCGCTCAACACCTTCAGCCGGCAGGTCGCCGCCGAGGCCGCCCAATACGGCGTCACCGTGAACACGGTCTCGCCCGGCGCAGTCGACACCGACGCGACCGCGGAGGTGATCACCGACGGCGTCCGGCAGTATCTGCGGGAGCACTCGGCGCTCGGCAGGGTGCTCACGCCCGAAGACGTCGCCCGCACGATCGCGCTGGTGGCCGGCGACGGTTTCGGTGCGGCGACGGGACAGATCATCCGTGTCGACGGCGGCCGTGACGTGCTGGAGCAGAAGCTCGGCGGGGTGCGGGGCGTGATGACGAAGCCCGCTTGAGCACGGTCAGCGGAAGTCCCGGGATTTCGAGGGAATCCGCAGCGGCAGCGGCTCGAACCGTTCGGCGAGCACGTTGATCACCCCGTCGACCTTCTCCACCATGCCGTGGACCAGCAGCGCGGAGCTGGACCGGGCGACCCGGTGATAGCGCTGCCAGACGTGGCGGGTGCAGACGACGTTGACCATGCCGGTCTCGTCTTCGAGGTTGAGGAAGGTGATCCCGCCCGCGGTTCCCGGCCGCTGGCGATGCGTCACCGCGCCGCCGACCAGGACGTGGCTGCCGTGCCCGTGCTTCGCCAGCCGCTCGGCCGAAAGCACGCCGAGTGCGTCGAGCCGTTCGCGGATGAACTGGGTCGGGAAGCTGTCCGGGGACAGCCCCGTCGCCCAGACGTCGGCGGCCGCGGTGTCCATTTCGGACATTCCGGGGAGGGTGGGGGCGTGCACGCCGACCGAGGTGCCGGGAAGTTTCTCCGGACGGTCCTCGGCGGCGGCGCCCGCCGCCCAGAGCGCCTCGCGGCGTTCGAGATCGAAGCAGGCGAACGCCCCGGCCGTGGCCAGCGCTTCGACCTGCGGGCGGGTCAGCCGCACGCGCCGCGCCAGATCGGACATGCTCGCGAACGGGCCGCCGTCCTCGCGCTCGGCCACGATCGTCTTGGCCAGTTCCTCGCCGATCGTGCGGACCGTGCCGAGCCCGGTACGGACGGCGTGCAGTTCTCCCCCGTCCGGCAGGGGTTCCAGCGTCGCGTGGGGCAGGCTGCGATTGATGTCCGGGCCGTGCACGGTGACGTCGTGCCGCCGCGCGTCGGCGACGAGCGACTGCGGCGAGTAGAACCCCATGGGCTGCGCGCGCAGCAGTCCGGCGCAGAACGCGTCCGGGTGGTAGAACTTGAAGTAGGCACTGGAAAACACCAGATGCGCGAAGCTCAGCGCGTGGCTTTCCGGGAAGCCGAAGTTCGAGAACGCCTTGAGCTTGCCGAAGATCTGCTCCGCGAGCTCGGGTTCGACTTCGTTCGCTATGGCACCGTCGAGGAATCGCTGCCGTAGCCGCTCCATCTTCTTCTCGGACCGCTTGGCGCCCATCGCGTGCCGCAGCTGATCGGCCTCGGCGGCGGTGAAGTCCGCGACGTCGAGGGCGATCTGCATCATCTGTTCCTGGAACAGCGGCACACCGAGGGTTTTCTCCAACGCGTTCTTCAGCAGCCGGTGATCGTATTTCACCTCCTCCTTTCCGCTCTTGCGGCGGATGTAGGGATGCACCGAACCACCCTGAATCGGCCCCGGCCGGATCAACGCCACTTCGACGGCGAGTTCGTAGAAGTTGCCGGGCTTCAACCGGGGCAGCGTCGCCAGCTGCGCCCGGCTCTCCACCTGGAACACGCCGATCGCGTCGGCGCGCTGGAGCATCCGGTAGATGTTCTTGTCCTTCAGGTCCAAGGTGGCGAGGTCGATTTCCTCGCCCTTGTAGTCCTTGACCATATCGAGCATGTAGTGCAGCGCCGACAGCATGCCGAGCCCGAGCAGGTCGAACTTGACCAGTCCGGCGACAGCGCAGTCGTCTTTTTCCCACTGCAGTACGCTGCGGTTCTCCATCCGCGCCCATTCGATCGGGCACACCT
The DNA here is from genome assembly GCF_042739895.1 of Amycolatopsis sp. NPDC059021. Taxonomy (NCBI): domain Bacteria; kingdom Bacillati; phylum Actinomycetota; class Actinomycetes; order Pseudonocardiales; family Pseudonocardiaceae; genus Amycolatopsis; species Amycolatopsis sp. NPDC059021. Next base: position 5,840 of record NZ_JBHYIQ010000062.1, on the reverse strand, counting down.
GGCTCACCGGCTCGTCACAGATCACCATCCCGCCGGAGTGGATTCCCAGATGCCGCGGAAAGTCTTCGAGCGCGCAGGCGAGTTGGACGACCTCTTCCGGGATGTCGTGGTCGTGATCCTTTTCGGTGTCGTGCAACGCACCCCAGCGATCGATCTGCTTGCTCCACGCGTCCTGTTGCCCGGGTGCGTACCCCAGCGCACGCGCGGCGTCCCGTACCGCGGACCTTGCCCGATAGGTGATCACGTTCGCGACCTGCGCGGTCCGCAACCGGCCGTACTTCCGGTAGACGTGCTGGATGACTTCCTCGCGCCGGTCGGATTCGATGTCGATGTCGATGTCCGGGTAGCCGTCCCGGTCGGGCGCGAGGAACCGTTCGAAGAGCAGCCCGTACTTCACCGGATCCACCTTGGTGATGCCCAGCGCGTAGCAGACCGCCGAGTTGGCGGCCGATCCCCTTCCCTGGCAAAGAATGTCGTTCTCGTGGCAGAAACGCACGATGTCGTACACGATCAGGAAGTACCCCGGGAATTCCAGCTTCTCGATGATGTCCAGCTCGTGATCGATCTGCTGGAACGACTCTTCCTTCTTGTCCCCTCGGAAGAGTCTCTCCGCTCCCCGGTAGGTGAGTTCACGCAGGTGCTTCGCTTCGGTGGAACCTTCCGGAACGTCGAACGGGGGCAGCTTCGGCGCGAGCAGCTTGAGGTCGAAGGCACATTCCTTGCCCAGCAAGGCGGATCGCTGCACCGCGCCGGGATAACGGGCGAAGATCTCCGCCATTTCCGCACCCGAGCGCAGGAACGCCGTCGTGTCCGGGGGCAGCCAGCCCGCCATGTCCTCGATGCCGCGCCGCGCCCGGATCGCCGCGAGCGCGGTGGCCAGCTTGCCGCGTTCGGGCCAGGGGTAGTGCGCCCCGGTGGTGGCCACCGTCGGCAGCCCGAACTCCCTCGCCATTTCCCAGAGCAGGTCGTTGTGTTCGCTGTCCAGCGGCAGCCCGTGATCGGTCAGTTCGACGTAGACGCTGTCCTTGCCGAAGAGGTCGACGAGCCGGGCGAGCCGTTCCGCCGCCGCGGCCGGGCCCTCGGTCTCCAGCGCCGCACGCACCGAGCCCTTGCGGCAGCCGGTGAGAACGACGCAGTCCCCGGCGACCTCCTCGGCGACCGCTTCCAGCCGGTAGACCGGCCTTCCTTTCTCCGCGCGAAGTTCCGGCGGCAGCTCCGCCTTGTCGTGGCCGTGGAGCTGCCCCGCAGTGATCGCCCGGCACAGGCTGCGATAACCGTCCGTTCCCTTGGCCAGCAGCAGGAGATGTTCGCCTTCGGGATCGGCGATCCCGTTCTGCGGCCCGGAAAGCCCGATGCTCAGTTCCGCGCCGTACACCGTGGCCATGCCGAGTTCCTTGGCCGCTTCGGCGAACCGCACGACCCCGTACATGCCGTCGTGGTCGGTGAGCGCGATCGCGTCCAGCCCGAGCCGGGCGGCCTCCTCCACCAGTTCCTCGGGATGGCTTGCCCCGTCGAGGAAACTGAAGTTGGAGTGACAGTGCAGCTCGGCGTAGGGAACCCGGACACCGCTCCCCCCGTCTTCGACGCCCCGGAGTGCGGGCGGGTCCTTCGGCTTCCGCCGGTTCTCCTTGCGGCCGCCCCACACCTCACCCTCGGTGGCCTCCCCCGAAAGCGCATCCGCGAGGTCCTTCCAGGGAACGGGCGGATTGTTCCAGCCCATCGGTCACCAGTTCTCCGGGGAGACCCGGGGCACCGGGATCGGCGGCGACGGCACGGCGTCCTCGGGCAGGTCCCAGGACTGCCGCTGCGCCGGTACGACCGGCTCCGCCCGCAGCCAGTCCCGCACGCTTCGCCGGTATTCCTCGTCCATGGTCAGTCGTACATCCCTTCCACTGTCCACACGGGATTCTCGGTGCCGGCGCACAGCGCCAGCACCGCTTCTTCGCTCTCGCCCCGGCCACCGGCGAGCAGCAGCGGAACCCGCGCCCGCCGGTCGCCCGAATACCACGCCGTCCAGCCGAGGATGTCCCGGACTTCCCCGCCCAGGCTGATCCGGCGCGGTGGCGCGGTGATCCGGCGCCGTGCGGTGATGCCCACCGGACGCCCCTCGGCGTCGAAGACCTGAGCGGGCAACGGGCGTTCCAGCACCGTCGCCGGGGACGGGGCGGGCAGCCGCCCCCGCCACCGCGCTTCCGCCGCCGGGCTCGGCTCGTGCCGGTCGCCCCACGGCACCTTCCGGACCCGCTCGGCAGGCCCGAAGCCGCCGTCGAGCACGGCGGTGAACACCCCTTCCGGGCCGAGCAGGCTCTGGACCCTGGCGAACGCCCGGCCCGCCCGCTCGGTGGCGACGGCGTCGTCCTCCTCCAGGCCCGTGAAGCCGGCGGCCTTGCCCCGCCACAACCCGAGTTGCAGGGAACGTCCTTCGACGAGTTCCTCCGGCTCCAGCAGCAGCCGCTCCACCCCCGCTGTCGGACGTTCTCCCGGCGCGGCACGCAGCCAGCTCTCGAACTGCCAGCGCACCCTGTCGGCGACGCCGTGCGGGGTCAGCGGTTCGGCGCAGCGCCACACCCTGCCGAGCTGCTCGCCTTCCTCGGTGGTGGCGTAGATACCGAGCCGGGTGCAGGCGAGCCCGCGATCGGCGAGGCGGGCGTGGAACTTCTCGCCGAGTCCCTTGGCACGGAACGCGGCGACGTCGATCCGGTCGAGCGGCGGGTCGAAGGTCTCCGGCAACGCCAGTTCCGGGGACGGCGTGCGGCGCAGCGGCGGGCGTTCGGACAGCCCTCGTGCCAGCCGATGCGCGAGCACTCCGGCGAGCCCGAACCGGGAGGCCACGTCCCGCTCGGCGAGCCCGGCGAAGGCGCCGAGCGTCCGCAGGCCGAGCCTGCCGAGCAGATCGACCAGCTCGGCGCGGTCGGTGTCCGGCTGGTCCAGCTCCCGGATGGGCAGCGGTGCCAGGAATTCCGCGCCACGGCCGGCTTCGACCAGCTCGCCGTGTCGGGCGGCGAGAGTCGCGGCGAAGAGCCCTTCGGAAACGCCGACCTGACACTCCACGCCCGCGTCCGCGGCCACCTTGTCGACCAGCGTCTCGACGAGCCGGTGTTCCCCGCCGAAGTAGCCCGCCGCCCCGGACACCGGGACCGCGACGACGCCGGGCCGGACCACCTCGACGCCGACCACCAGTTCCTCGACCGCTCGTGCCACGGCCTCGAAGAGCCGGGCGTCACGGCCGTCGTCCACGCCGAACACGGCGAGGTCCGGGCAGCGGGACTGCGCCTCGCGCCGTCGCATGCCCCGGCGTACCCCGCGGGTCCGCGCCACGGCGGAGCAGGCGACGACCCGGTTCGCCGAGAACACCGCGACCGGCCGGGCCACCGGTATCCCGGCGGTGGCGGCCGCGGCGACCGCCGGCCAGTCGGGGCACCACAGCACCAGCATCCGGGCGGGCAGCGGGCCGGTCATCCGGTGGCCTCCTCGCACACCGCCGAAGACACCGTCGCCGCGGGCACCGCCGCCGTGTCCGCGCGGACGACGTCGCCCGACGGCCCCGGCAGCAGCAGCTCCGCCGATACCGGGCGGGCGGCCGCGCCCCGGCCCCGCACCCGCACCGACATCCGCCGCGCCCGTAAGGAGCCGTGACCGCCGGCCAGCCCCTGCCAGCGGTCACGGCTGCTCGAGAGCTCCACCTCGGCTCCCGGCCAGGGGCCGAGGGAGAGCAGCACCGCACCCCGGTGCCGGGCCCTGGTGGACAGCCGCCGCGCCACCGCGGGCGCCACCGCGTTCCCGTTGGCCACGACGAGGTCGACCCCGTCGAGCAGGGCCGCCACCACCGCGGCGAACTCCGTGCCCGGCCGGGGGACGAGCGCGAGGCGGGACAGGTCCACCCCGAGCTCGTCCGCCGCGGCCAGCCCGAGTGAAGGCACGCCGACCACCGCCGCCCACGACCCGGCGGCGGTGGCCCCGGCGAGCAGGGCGAGCAGCAATGAGGTCGATCCGTGCACTGCCACGGTGCTCCCGCGCCGGAGCCCTGTGGCGGGGAGGAGACCGGCCAGGGCAGGAGAGACCGGGAGCACCCTTCCCGGCGTTCTCGCCTGCGCACGGCTGGCCGTGCTCACTCCGGGCAGTGCCGCGAGCCGCGCCACGGGCGCGACCGGCGTTTCCACCACGGCCGTCACTGCTGCACCTCCCCACTGCGGACACGTGCCCGCCCGCCACGCCCGGAAACGTGGCAGGAGGACAACGGACGCCGCGGGGAAGGCGGCTTCACTCGGTGTTGCACTCTCCCAACACGTCGAACACCTGTTCGACGTGTTCAGTCAACCCGGATCCGCGCCGGTTGTCAAGCGCGGCGGTTCAGCGCCGGAAGTCCCAGCGGGTGGCGCCGTAGGGCTCGGCGGTGGCCACGCCGACAGCGGTGTGCAGGGTGAGACGGTAGAGGTGCCACGGCGCGGGACCCGCGCTCGGCGCGCTGTAGGCGGCCGTGAAACCGTCTCCCGCAGCCGAAACCGGCCAGCCGCCGGTGCGGTAGACGGCCGCCGCTCGCTCCAAAGTGGACGGATCGGTGATCCGCTCGGCCTCGCCGTCGAGCACCAGGTCGATGCCGCGCAGGCGTACCGACACGGAGCAGGCGGGGTTCGCCGCGAGGTTGCGCGACTTGCGGGTACCCGGCCCGCTCGTGAAGTACAGCGCGTCGTCCAGCCACAAGGCCCCGACGCCCGCCGAATGCGGCCGCCCGTCGGGCCGCGCGGTGGCCAGGAAGAAGGTCAGGTCGGCTTTGGGGGTGTCGTCGACGAGGACGTCGCGCGGACGGCTCCACGGCAGCTCCGCGGACCCGTATCGGTCGAGGTTGGTGATCGATGTCGGCTCGAAAGCAGTGTCAGTCATACCAGTGCGTCGAACGGGACGAGCCCGGATCGACACCGGGAACCGAAGACTTCTTCCCGAGTGTCGTCACGCCGGGAAGAGGTGCTTCTCAGCCGTCACGAACTCGCGAGTTCCCGGAGCAGCGACAGCGAATTCCGCCAAGCCATGGCGCTCGTCCCGGCGTCGTCCAGCGTGCCGCTCTCGGTGACCCGGACCAGCGTGCCCCCTTCCGCCGGGGCGATCGTGATGTCGACCAGGTCGCCGGGTTCCGGCAGCAGCCAACGGAAAGCGAAGCGACGTCCGGGTGTCACGGCTTCGACCCGCGCGGGGAAGCTGCCGTGTTCGTCCCATCGCAGGGCCATCGCGCCGCCCGGCACCAGGTCGATCTCGGCGCCGCCGAAGGCGTACCACCGCTGGAAGTTCCCGGGCTCGGTGACCAGCCGCCAGGTGCGCTCGGCGTCCGCGGGAACCACGATCTGCTCGGAGATTTCCATGGTCCGAATCTAGAGCGGCCCCGGGCGTCCGTCATCCGTTCGGCGCGTTTCTGTCGGTGCGCCCGGCTACAGTCCGCCGCGTGGACATCGGCAAGCAGCACACGTGGCGGATCGAGCCACGGGAGTACGCCCGGCACGAGGCCCGTCGTGGCAGGCGTTTCGCGTTCCCCCGGCTCGTTCCCGGGCGGACCGCGCTGGTGGTCGTCGACATGATCCCGTTCTTCGTGCACGGAAACCCGTACTGCCGGGGCATCGTGCCCGCCATCGGCCGTCTCGCGGACGCCCTCCGCCGGGCGGGCGGCACGGTCGCGTGGGTGGTGCCGTCGACGGAACGGAGGCCGGCCGCCGAAGAGTTCTACGGCCCGGAAGTGGCCGAGAAATACCGTGTCGCGGGGGGGCCCCGCCCCCCCCCCCCACCCCGCTGGGCGGGGTGGGGCGTGGCCCGGAGCGCCCTTATGGGCGAGAAGAAAGCGCCGAGAGCGGGGT
>NZ_JBHYIQ010000061.1:0-60352 GCF_042739895.1 Amycolatopsis sp. NPDC059021 | reverse complement strand
CCTCCTTCACAGCGCTCAACGCTGTGAAGGAGGCCTTCACGGCCCACTCCTCGGAAGGGGGCGGAGTGCTAGGAGGCGGCGGGTTCGGCGGGGTCCTCGTCGGCGGAGCCGAGGGCGTTGCGCAGCCACTGTTCGACGCCCGCGACGTGCACCGTCGCCCACGAACGCGCCAGCTCCGGCTCGCGGGCCGCGATGGCCTCGTAGATCGCCGTGTGCTGTTCCCGCGTCTTCGCGACAGCGCCTTCCTGCGTGAGCCCGCGCCAGACCCGCGCCCGGGTCGTCGGCCCCGAGAGGCTGTCCAGCAGGGAACACAGCACGGGATTGCCGGAGCCGTCGGCGATCTTGCGATGGAACTGCAGGTCGTTCTCGACCAGCGCCTCCACGGTCGGCGCGTCCTCCAGCTCGCCGAGCATCGTGCCGAGCTCGGCGATGTCCTCGTCGCGCATGTGCAGCGCGGCCATCGCCGTCGCGGCGGGCTCCAGGATCCGGCGCACCGCGAGGAAGTCGAGCACGGTGTCGTCGCGGTGGAAGTCCACGACGAACGTCATCGCGTCGAGCAGCAGATTCGGTTCCAGGCTGGTGACGTACGTGCCGTCGCCTTGGCGGACGTCGAGCACGCGGATCAGGCAGAGCGCTTTCACGGCCTCGCGCAGCGAGCTGCGGGAGAGGCCGAGCCGCTGGGCGAGTTCGGCCTCCTTCGGCAGCCGGTCACCCGGAGCGAGCTCCCCCGAGATGATCATGTCCTTGATCTTGTCGATCGCGACGTCGGTGACGGGCATTCGCGCCACCCCTCCCTGCAGAAGACCTCGGATGTTTCGGTGTGTTGTGCACAGCGTGCCACGACTGTGCCATGAGTACGGAGAAGGAGGAGCGATGACCCACGGGCGGGCATCCCAAAGAGTGGCGCTGCACACCCGGCTCAAGCCGGGCAAGGAGGCCGAGTACGAACGCGTGCACGCCGAGATCCCGGCGGAGCTGGACACCGCGCTGCGGGAAGCGGGCGTGCGGTCGTGGCGGATCTGGCGCGACGGGTTGGATCTTTTCCACCTGCTGGAGGTCGACGACTACGCCGCGATGCGGGCCGCGCTGCGTGACCATCCGGCGAACGTGCCGTGGCAGGCCAGGATGGCCGAACTGCTCGACGTCGAAGACGACTACTCCGGCGGGGACACCGGGATCGGGCTCGTCTGGGAGCTGCCGTGAAGCTTTCCTCGCTGGGGCTCGGCTGCGCGCAGCTCGGGAATCTCTACCACGCCATCGACGACGAAACCGCCACCGCGACCGTCCGGCGGGCCTGGGACGAGGACGTCCGCTACTTCGACACCGCGCCGCACTACGGGCTCGGCCTGTCCGAACGTCGCCTCGGCGCGGCGCTCGCGGCGTACCCGCGCGACGAGTACGTCGTCTCCACGAAGGTCGGCCGGGTCCTGGACCCGGATCCCGAAGGGGCGGGCAAGAAGGACGACGCCGGTTTCGACGTGCCCGCCGCGTACCGGCGGCGCTGGGATTTCAGCCGTGACGGCGTTCTGCGGTCCCTTGAGGACAGCCTGACGCGGCTTGGGCTCGATCGCATCGACCTCGCGTACGTGCACGACCCCGACGAGCATTTCGACGACGCGGTTTCCGGCGCTTTCCCGGCTCTGCTCAGGTTGCGCGAGGAAGGCGTCCTCGGCGCGATCGGGACCGGGATGAACCAGTCCGCGATGCCCGCCGAGTTCGTCCGGCGCTTCGATCTCGACGTCGTGCTCATCGCGGGCCGGTACACGCTGCTCGACCAGTCCGCGCAGGACGAACTGCTGCCGTTGTGCGCCGAGCGCGGGGTCTCGGTGGTCGTCGGCGGCGCGTTCAACGGCGGGATCCTCGCCACCGCCGAACCGGGGCGTCTCTACGACTACGCGGAAGCACCCGAATCCCTGGTGGAGCGCGCCGAGCGGATCGCGGCCGTGTGCGCGCGGCACGGTGTCGAGCTGCCGCAGGCGGCGCTGGCGTTGCCCGCCGCGCATCCGGCCGTGGCGTCGGTGGTCGTCGGGGCACACGACCCCGGGCAGGTGAGCGCGAACGCGCGTCGCGCGCGGGCGGCCGTCCCGCCCTTACTGTGGACGGAATTGATCGACGCGGGCCTGCTGCGGCCCGGCGTCGGGACGGGGAGGCTGCCGTGATCGACGCGCACCATCACCTGTGGGACCCGGCCCGCCGGGAGTATCCGTGGATGGCAGGGGCCGCGCTGGACCCGATCCGCCGTCCGTACACAGTGGACGATCTGCGCGCGGTGACGGGCGCCGCCGGGGTGCACGCGACCGTCCTGGTGCAAACGGTGTCGGCGGCCGAGGAGACGGCGGAGTTCCTGGCGGCCGCGGTGGCCGAGCCGGTGATCGCCGGGGTCGTCGGCTGGGTGGATCTGACCGCTCCCGACGTCGCCGGGCGGCTGGCGGCGCTGGGGGAGGCGGGCCCGCTGGTCGGGATCCGGCATCAGGTGGAGAACGAGGACGACGCCGAGTGGCTGCTGCGCCCCGACGTCCTGCGCGGGCTCGCCGCGGTCGGGGCCGCCGGGCTCGCCTACGACCTGCTGGTCACCGTCGCGCAGCTGCCCGCCGCGAGGAAGGCCCTCGAGGCGCTGCCGGATCAGCGGTTCGTGCTCGACCACGCGGCCAAGCCCCCGATCGCCGGCGGCGGCTGGCAGCCGTGGGCCGACGAGATCGCCGCGCTGGCGGCGCGGGAGAACGTCTTCTGCAAGCTGTCCGGTCTGGTGACCGAGGCGGACTGGGCGGCGTGGCGGGTCGGGCACCTGAGCCGGTACGTCGAGCACGTGCTGACGGCGTTCGGGCCGGGCCGCCTCGTGTTCGGCTCGGACTGGCCGGTGTGCGAGCTGGCCGCGTCCTACGAGGTCGTCGTCGACACCGCGGTGTCGCTGACGGGGTCGTTATCGGACTCCGAGCGTCTCGCGGTCTTCGAACACAACGCGAAGACGCTCTACAGCCTGGGCTGAAACGGCCGGTTCACGTGCTTGAAGACAGAACTCGCGTGATTGAGCGGAGATCTCGCGTGATCGGGGTCAGAACTCCTCGTCCTGGATCATGGCGCGGAGGCGGCCGAGGGCGCGGTGCTGCGTGACGCGGACGTTGCCCGACGAGATGCCGAGCGCTTCGGCGGTTTCGGTGGCCGAGAGGCCGACGGCGATGCGCAGGGCGAGGATCTCCTGCTGGGTGCGCGGCAGCTTGGCGAGCAGCCTGCCGAGGCGGGCGCCGAGGTCGACGTGCAGGGCGTGCAGTTCGGGCTCGTTGTCGGCCAGCGGGCGCTCGGGGAGCTCGGGGACCGGGTCGGAGCGGTCGCGGGCGACGGCGCGGTAGGCGTCGGCGACCTTGTTGGCGGCGATGGCGTGGACGAGGTAGAGGAAGGAGCCGCCGCGGTCCTGGTAGTCGGGGAGCGCCTTCAGCACGGCGAGGCAGACTTCCTGGGCGACGTCGTCGGCCGAGAGGTAGGACAGGTCGCGCCCGCCCATCCTGGCCCGGCAGTAGCGCACCACGACCGGCTCGATCTTCCTGAGCAACGCGTGGACCGCGGCCGGGTCCCCGCTCCCGGCCTCGCGTACGAGCGGGTCGAGATCCTCCTTGGTGAGCCGCCCGCCCGGCCGCGGCATCGTCTCCGGCGTCGTGTAGCCGGGTAGTGCGGCGGGCGAGTCGGTGCGGGTCGTGCTGGACACTGCTGTCATGGTCGTCTCCCCGGCGACCCCGGGACTGTTACCAGTTGGGGTCAACGCTCCGTAACGTTTTAGCAGCGAATGGGCCGTAAGATCAGGTCATACCCGCCACTGGTGCGACGCAGCGTAATCGTATGCGCGTGCACGTCGCCCGTCCAGATTTCAACTAGAGATACCTCGATAGCGGTACGGGTCTTGACACAACCGAGACCGGGAGTTGCGCACTGCAATTTGCGCTTCTCAGTATGTGCTGAAATCGGGGTCTGAAGCTCAGTTTTTGACGGTTTCAGTCGCCGGATGGGCGAAAACCCACCACCTCAGTAGTACGAAGCGAGCCACTCCGCCGACGACGCTCGCCGCGAGCAACGTCGCGGTCTGTTCCCATGCCGTCGGGGCGTCGACGAACGCGTCGAGTGCCGCCAGCACGATCGAGCCGTACCCGGCGTAGAAGGCGAACGTCAGCAGGTTTTGCAGATGCCGCTTCCGGGCGTTTCCGGCGCGTCCCGCGAACGTGATCCGGCGGTGGAACTCGGTGTTGGCGAGCGTGGTCAGCGCGATCGCCACGAGGTTCGCGGGCTGGGTACCGAGTTCGGGCTGCAGCATCAGGAACAGTGCAGCTTGCAGGCCTGTGGTGACCGCTCCGGCGACGACGTACCAGGCGGCGTGGCCGCCCAGTTCGTGTCGTCGCCGCGGCGTGCGCCGGACGGGCTCGTGCCCCGGCGCCCACCTGGTCATGGTCATGACCTGAGGCTACCTCCGTTTCACAAAATCCTGAATGTGTTGAAGCGGTTGAAGAAATGTGATCCCGGTGACACGAACGGCCCCGTTTCGGTGCTGGCCCTGCCGGGTACGCACAACGGAAGCGGAAACGCATGGGAGGCACGCCTTGAGCGATCGTGAATCGGCCGAACCCGACACACTCACCCCCAGCGAGGCTCTCGACGAGGACGAACTGAACGTCGACCCGCTCGAGGCGGGCGTCGAACCACCCGAGCACTGGAGTGCCGCCAACCGGCACGGCACCACACCCGCCGAGATCCGCGAAGGGGAAGACCTCGGCACCCGTCTCGCCGAGGAGGAACCCGACATCACTCCGGAGGTCATCCGCGACCGTCCCGTCGCCGCCACGCCTGCCGAGCAACTCGACGAAAGCGTGGACACCGTGGAGACCGCGCCCGCCGTCATCCAGGGCGGCACCGTCGCCGACGCCATCCGCGAAGCGAGCCGCGGCTGAGGCCGCGAGCCCGTGACCGGCAAGTTCGCCACTCACACTGCGCCACTCGGCCGACGCCCCTAGCGTGGAACGCCAGTGGATTTCGACCGTAAGCGAAGGGAAGGCCGAAAATTGCTGACCGTGACTGAAGCCGCCGCAGAGGCCATCACCGCACTGACCACCCAAGGGGGGACCGAGGGCAGCGGACTCCGGTTCGCGCTCCAGAACCAGGACGGCGAAGGAGCCCAGCTCGAACTGTCCGTCGCGCCCGCGCCTCAGGACGGCGACAGCGTCCTCGGCTCCGAGGACGGAGGGGCGAAGGTCTTCCTCGAACCCCAAGCCGCCGCACTGCTCGACGACAAGGTTCTCGACGTGCAGCAGAACGAGGCGGGCGACGTCGCGTTCGCCGTACTGCCGCAGCAGTAACTCGTCGCGGGCTGACGAAACACGCTGACAGGGCAACCGTTCTGGAAGCGTGTTTCCGTCAGGCGCGTCAGCCTCGGGCCTTGCCCTGGGACCAGGTCCTGGTGAGAGCGGCGGCCTGGGTCCGCAGGTGCGTGGCGGCGTTCCGCGTCGCGTCCGTCAAGGACGAGGCGTGGTCGATCAGGGCGGCGGCGCCCGCCGGCCCGCCCGCGACGCCCAGCGCCGTCAGCTGCTCGGGCGACAGCTGGATCCGGCCTGCCAGCACCAGCAGATCGGCCCCGCGTTTCGCCGCCCGAGCGGCGATCCCGGCGGGGGCTTTGCCGGAAAGGCTTTGCGCGTCAAGGGAACCTTCCCCGGTGATGACGAGGTCGGCGCCGTCGAGAGCGGCGTCGACCCCGGTCAGCGCCGCGATCAGGTCGAAACCCGATTCCACCTTCCCGCCCAGCCCCGCGATGGCCCCGGCGGCGACCCCGCCGCCTGCGCCCGCGCCCGGCACCTCGGACACGTCGGGCGCTCCGGCGGCGTGCAGTGCCTGGGCCCAGCGGCTCAGCGCGCCGTCGAGAAGCTCGACCTCGTGGGGGCCCGCGCCCTTCTGCGGCCCGAACACCGCGGCCGCTCCGTACGGCCCCACGAGCGGGTTCGTCACGTCCGTCGCCACCGAGACACCGACCTTGCCCAGCCGGTCGCGAGCGGGGCCGAGTTCGACCGTCGCGACGCGGGCGAGCGTGCCGCCGCCCAGCCCGATCGGCGCGTCGAACGCGTCGAACACCCCGGCGCCCAGCGCGGCGAGCATGCCGGCGCCGCCGTCCGTGCTCGCCGTGCCGCCGACGGTCAGCACCAGCCCGCGCGCGCCGTTCGCCAGCGCGTGCCCCAGCAGTTCCCCGACACCCCAGGTGTGCGCGGCCAGCGCGGTCGCGGGAGCCGGTTCGACGAACTCGATGCCGCAGGCGCGCGCCGACTCGATGTAGGCCGTGCCGCCGAGCACCGCGTACCGCGCGTCCACGGTGTCGTCCAGTGGCCCGCGGACGCGGAGTTCCACGATGCGGGCACCGGCCGCGGCGAGGACGTCGAGGGTGCCTTCGCCGCCGTCGGCGACCGGGCAGGTCAGCACCTCGGCGTCCGGCAGGGCATCGCGCACGCCGAGCGCGATCGCCTCGGCGGCTTCGACAGCGGTGAGACTGCCTTTGAACTTGTCCGGCGCGATCACGACGCGGGTCATGCCTGTACCTCCGTGAGCGGACCGTTCCCGGCGAGCACCGAGACTACGTTGCGGGCGGCGAGCACCGCCATCTCCGTACGGGTTTCCACAGTGGCCGAACCCAGATGCGGGGTCAGCACGACATCTTCGCGTTCCAGCAGCCTTTCCTCCACCGACGGCTCGCGTTCGAAGACGTCGAGCGCCGCGCCGGCGATTTCCCCGGCTTCGAGCGCGTCGGACAGCGCGGCCTCGTCGACGACCGGGCCGCGGGTCGTGTTCACCAGGTACGCGCCCGGTTTCATCGCGCGCAGCGCGTCCGCGTCGATGAGATGCCGGGTCGCGGCGGTGAGCGGACAGTGCAGGGACACCACGTCGGCGCGTTCCAGCAGTTCCGGCAACGGCACGAACTCCGCCGCCAGCGCGGATTCCACTTCGGACGGTGCCGGTTTCCGTCCGGTGTAGACGATCCGCATGCCGAACGCGAGCGCGCGCCGGGCGACCGCCCTGCCGATCTGGCCGAGCCCGACGACGCCCAGCGTCTTGCCCTGCAGGCCGGATCCGAGCAGGAAACCGAGGTGGAACGACCACGGCTCGCGGGCGCGGATGAGGCGTTCTCCCTCGCCGAGCCGCCGCGTGAGCGCCAGGATGAGCCCGAAGGTGAGATCCGCGGTGGCCTCGGTGAGCACGCCGGGCGTGTTGGTCACCACGACACCGCGCTCGGCCAGCGCCGGGACGTCGACGTTGTCGTAGCCGACGGCGACGTTCGCGACGACCTTGAGCTGTGGCCCCGCGGCGTCCGCGACTTCGCCGTCGATGCGGTCGTGGAGCATGCCGACGATGGCCGAGGCCCCGGCGGTGAACTCGCGGAGTTCGGCCACACTGAGCGGGCGATCGGCGGAGGAGACACGGACTTCGCCCGCTTCGGCAAGGATCTTCACCGCTTCGTCCGGGATCCAACGCGTCACGGCGATCAAGGGTCGGGAAGGCACCGGCACAGCCTAATGCCAGGGACCGACAACAATCCCCAGCGCGGGTGAGCCGGTTCCCCTTCGCGGTTGAGCCGCCCGGCCCCGGCTGCCCGGGATCGTGGGGACACGGCGGGCGGACCGCCGGAACCGGGAGCGAAGGGGAACGCGATGAGGGGAACGAAACGGGCACTCGCGGCGGTGGCGCTGGCGGCCGTGGCCACCATGGCGGGCGGGGCCGCCGCGAGCGCCGGGGGCAAGCCCGCCGAACCGAGCCTGGTGGGCAGCGTGAAGCTCGCGCGAGCGGACGGCGACGACGTCCGGTTCGCCATCGACGCGCACGGCCTCGGCCCGGACGCGCGCGGGACGTTCCGGGTGAGTCACCGGTCGGGGGCGGCCTCCGGCTGGTTCGCAGGCAAGGTCGACTGCCTGGTGGTCGGCGGCCCGGTCGCGGTGCTGACCGGAGTCGTCACCGACACGAATCTGCCGGAGCTGAAGGGGCTGCGGCGCGGGATCACAGTGTACGACAACGGAAAGCACGATCGCCTCGGCTACAGCTGGGTGATCGAGGACGGCAAGTCGGTGCCGAAGTGCCTGTCGAGCGCGCCGTTCGAGCGGGTCGAGAGCGGGGACTTCGAGGCCGTCGAATGGTTCCCGCCCGCTCAGGGGCCGAAGTGGACGAATGAGGCCCAGAAAGGCGGTGCCGAGTAACGAGGTTCGGACCGCAGGCGTCGCGTCGCCCGATGCAGGGCGAGCGCGGCGTCGTCCGCGGTGGTCATGTCGCGGTACACCTCGCCGGCGATCAGGGGCCGGACCGCCGCGGCCGTCCACAGGCCGCCGATGACGTGCCGGTAGCCGCAGAGCTGGACCGCGCCGGCGAGCGGGACGACTTCGTCGCCAGGGGCAGGGGACCAGGCCGCGGTGTGACAGGCGGACAGGAACGCGAATTCGGCGTCACGCGGGGGTTCGGCGGCGAGTTCGCGCAGGGCGAGGAATCCGTCGTGGAGCGCGAACCCGCTCCGCGACGGATCGGCCGGGGCGTGTTCGGCGGGGCAGGCAAGGTGTGCCCAGCGGTGGGAACGCAACGCCGTGAGGACGGCATCGGGGGTGGCTTCCGCGCCCACGAGCAGTGACTCAGGCCGGGACAACGCTTCCAGCTCTTCGCGGATGGCAGGCAGTGACGCGTGCGAAGCCGCGTAGGCGACGCCGAGGCGTGACGTCGTCGTTCTTCGCCGGGTACGCGCGTCTAGGAGGGCGCCGAGCGTCGTGGTGTAGGAGGAGACGACTCTGTCGCAGGTATAGCTGTCGTCGGCCCCGCAGCGCGCGGCGTGGAGGGGAAGGAGGGACAATGGCCCCGTCGGGCACCACCAGAGCCGGGGACCCTGCTCGTCGATGCTGTGTTCGTCGAGGTCCAGTGCTTTCAGCACCGGGCCCGCGATGTGGTCCCACAGCCATTCCAGCGTCGTCATGACGGTCCGGTCGTGTCCCGCTCTCGCACTGTCCATTGCGGACAGTGCGGCGACGGCGGCGAGGAACGCTTCGGTGCGGTGGAAGACCTCTGTCCGCGTGATCCCCGGCAGGGGCATCACTTCGGGGGCGTCCGCGCCGGGGGACAACAGCAGCGCCGCGCAACCCAGTTCGGCGACGTTGACGACAGCGACCGGGCCGTGCGCGGCGGCCTTGCGCAGGGACCAGAAGTCGCGGCGCTGGAGGAACCGGTCGAACCCCGGGAGGGACCGGATCTCGGCGACCGTCTCGCGGAAGTCCGCGGCGGCGCGCCTGCGTACGCGCACGGACACCGTTTCGCGGTTCAGTGTCGCGCAGGCCTGTTCGAACCGCCTCGCGAGTTCGGGATGACGCGCGACGAGGTCGGCGTGCGGCCGCAACCGGACGGCTTCGGCGAGCACGACCGCGCGGCCGTGTTCGAGCCGTACGAGCGCTTCGGCCGGGTTGCCCCGTTCGAGGGCGACGGCGGCCGCGTCACAGGCAGGCGAGGGGATTTCGCGCGTTCTGCCCTGCGTGTGGCCTGCCAGCTTCGGCAGCAGTTCGTCGAGCGCGAGCCCGAACGCCTGGTTCGCCTGGTCGAGCTGACCGAGCCGGCCGCTGTGCAAGCCCCAGGAGTACGCGGCGCGCAGGCGGGCCGGGATGTCGTGCGCGGGGGTGAGCGCGGTTTTCTCGAACTCCGCCGTGGCGGCGACCAGATCGGCGCGGGGATTCCATGGCCGGTCCGGGAGACGCGCCAGCTCGAGGCCCGCCAGCTGCCGGTGTGCTTCCGCGGCGGACGGATCGGTGGTCAGTTCGCGCAGGAGCGCCCGCGCGCGGTCGATGTCGCTCTGCTGCCTGGCGTGTCTTCCGCGTTCCGCCAGCGCCATGGCGAGCTTGATGCGCGTGACGGGCTGGTCGTGCCGAGCTGCCGGGGTGGTCGCGACGGCGGTTTCGAGACAACGGATGCTTTCGGCGAGGTCACCGATCTCGCCGGAGGCCTCGAAGCGCTTGTGGAGGAGTTCGCCCAGTTCGGCCAGCAGTTGTCCGTACACCGGCGACGCCGGATCCGCCCCGGCGAGGGAATGCCGGGCCGTCGCGGTCGCGACGCCGAGGTCGGGCTCTGGTGACGAGGGCGTTTTCTCTTGCGTGCGCGCGAGAACGGTGAGCATCGCTTCGGGAGCTTCTCCGCTGGGAAAGGCGGCGATGGCCTTCCGCATGAGCGCGATCCCCGCGCGGAAGTGGTCGGGATCCCCGGTGAACGCGAAGAGATCGGCGAACAGGGCGCCGTGGTCGAAGACCATCACGGGGTCCTGCGCGCCGGTGACCGAGGCCCGCGCGTACCCGGTCAGCGCCACGGCCGTCCAGAGTCCGCTCTCGTGCGCGTTTTCCTTGCTGGCGGCCGCGAAGATCATCGCGGTTCCGTGCAGGATCCCCGCCACCGGAGGCAATCCCGGCGGATGCCGGGCGAACTGGGCGCGACGGGGCTGGGGCACGGCCTCCGGCCGGATCGCGTGCACGATGGCGAGCAGCGCGAGCGACACCTGGTGTTCCCGGGCCGCGTCCTCCTCGGGCAGGAACCGGCAGCGCGCCCAGAAGTAACAGGCGGCCAGGTAGACCGTTTCGAGGTCGACCTCGGCCGGGGGAACCTGTTCGGGGCTCAGGTGATTCCGCGCGACGTCGAGGAAATGCACGACGGTGCCGAGGGTTTCCGGCGACAGCACGTCCTCGCGGCTGTCGGCGAAGAACGGGACGTGCCGGTCCGGCTGGGACATCGCCGCCTGGACCATCCGTGCCAGCTCCGGCCGCAGATGGCTGTCCATGGCGGCGCAGCGTAGCCGGGTTCGTCCCGGTTCCGCGTCGGCCGAATTCAGTACACCCGGGTGCGCCGGACGAGTGAACCGGTGTAACGACCGCCGGGAAGGCCGACGTCACGGCCGTGCGATGCGCTGAAGGCGTCCCTTCGATACCAAGCGGGGCAAGGTTTCCGTCCATTCACCGGAAGGAGGCTCGCCGGTGGCGGGCGGCCGTGGTATGTTCAGATGCAGAACGGATGTGCGCTATACGAACTATCTGGACATCGACACCCGGCCCATCAACCCGGACAAGGAGTACGTGATGGCAGAGCTGCTGTCGCTGAGTGAGGCCGTGCGGCGCCTCGTGCACGACGGGGACACCGTCGCGCTCGAGGGGTTCACGCACCTCATCCCGGTCGCGGCGGGGCACGAGATCATCCGGCAGCACCGGCGCGATCTCACGCTGGTCCGGATGACCCCGGACATCGTGTACGACCAGCTGATCGGCGCGGGCTGCGCGCGCAAGCTGATCTTCTCGTGGGGCGGCAATCCCGGCGTCGGATCGCTGCACCGCTTCCGGGACGCCGTCCAGCACGCGTGGCCGGTCCCGCTCGAGATCGAGGAACACAGCCACGCCGGCATGGCCAACCGGTACGTCGCCGGGGCGTCGGGGCTGCCGTTCGCGGTGCTGCGCGGGTACACCGGCACCGATCTCGCGGCGCAGACCGAGACGATCAAGCCGATCACCTGTCCCTTCACCGGAGAAAAGCTCACCGCGGTCCCGGCGCTGAACCCCGACGTCTCGATCGTGCACGCCCAGCGCGCGGACCGCGCGGGCAACGTCCAGCTGTGGGGTATCACCGGCGTGCAGAAGGAGGCCGTGCTGGCGGCGAAACGCTCGATCGTCACGGTCGAGGAGGTCGTCGACGCGCTGGAGCCCCGGCCGGGCGCGCTGGTGCTGCCGTCCTGGGCGGTCACGGCGGTGGCCGAGGCGCCGGGCGGCGCGCGCCCGTCCTACGCGGCCGGATACTACGAACGGGACAACGACGCCTATCAGGCATGGGACGCGATCGGCCGGGACAGGGACGCCTTCACCGGCTGGCTCCGGGAACTGACAGGGGTGGCGGCATGACCTACACGGCCGACGAGATGATGAGCGTCGCGGCGGCGCGGGCACTCAGTGACGGGATGTCCTGTTTCGTCGGGATCGGGCTGCCGAGCACGGCGGCGAACCTGGCTCGCCGTACGCACGCGCCGAACCTGACGCTGATCTACGAATCGGGCTGTCTCGGCGCGAAACCGTCCCGGCTCCCGCTGTCGATCGGCGACGGCGAGCTGGCCGACACCGCCGACGCCGTGGTGAGCGTGCCGGAGGTGTTCAACTACTGGCTGCAGCCCGGCCGTATCGACGTCGGCTTCCTCGGCGCGGCGCAGCTGGACAGGTTCGGCAACATCAACACCACGGTGATTGGTTCCGACTACCGTGATCCGAAGGTGCGGCTGCCCGGGGCCGGTGGCGCGCCGGAGATCGCCGCGTCCTGCAAGGAGGTGTTCGTCGTGCTGCGGCAGAACACCCGTGCGTTCGTCGACAAGGTCGACTTCGTCACCTCGTTCGGGCACGGCACCGGCAAGGGCGATCGCGAGCGCCTCGGCCTGCCCGGCGCGGGGCCGACGCTGGTGGTGACCGATCTCGGCCTGCTGCGGCCCGATCCGGAGACCGCCGAGCTGACCCTGACCGAGCTGCATCCCGGGGTGGAGCTCGAGCAGGCGGTGGCGGCCACCGGCTGGGCACTCAAGGTGGCGGACGATCTCGCCGTCACGCCCGCCCCCACCGATCAGGAGCTGACCGTGCTCCGCGACCTCCGGAAGGCGAGCGCATGAGCGAAGCTTGCGAGCGAATCGAGGACATCATGCGCCAAAAAGGATTAAACACTGTCTCGCGAAGCGAGGCGATCGCATGAACGACGTATTCATCCTGGACGCGGTGCGGACTCCGTTCGGCCGCTACGGCGGCGCGTTGTCCGGCGTGCGGCCGGACGACCTGGCCGCCGGCGTGCTGCGCGCGCTCGCCGAGCGCACCGGTCTCGATCCGTCCACTGTGGACGAGGTGACGCTCGGCGACGCCAACGGCGCGGGCGAGGACAACCGCAACGTCGCGCGGATGGCGGCGCTGCTGGCGGGCTGGCCGACCTCGGTGCCGGGCAGCACGGTGAACCGGCTGTGCGGCTCGGGGCTGGAAGCGGTCGGCCAGGCGAGCAGGGCGATCCAGGTCGGTGACGCCTCACTGGCCGTCGCGGGCGGTGTCGAGTCGATGAGCCGCTCACCGCTGGTGATGCCGAAGCCGGAGAAGGCCTTCCCGAACAGCAACCAGACGCTGTACTCGACGGCGCTGGGCTGGCGGATGGTCAACCCGAAGATGCCCGAGCAGTGGACCATCTCCCTCGGCGAGTCCACCGAACGCCTCGCCGAGCGGTACGGCATCGGCCGGGAGGAGCAGGACGAGTTCGCCGTCCGCAGTCACCGCAACGCCGCCCGCGCCTGGGACGAGGGGTTCTACGACAACCACGTCGTCCCCGTCGAGGGTGTCGAGCTGACCAGGGACGAGGGCATCCGCGCCGATTCCAGCACCGAGAAGCTGGCGAAGCTCAAGACCGTCTTCCGTCCACAAGGGACGGTCACGGCGGGCAACGCGTCCCCGCTCAACGACGGCGCCTCGGCGCTCCTGCTCGGTGACGAAGCCGCGGCAGGGCGCCTCGGCACGGCGCCGCTGGCCCGCATCGCCGGTCGCGGCGCCGCGGGGGTCGATCCGGACGTGTTCGGCATCGGCCCGGTCCGCGCGGCCGAGATCGCGTTGGAGCGCGCCGGGATCGGCTGGGCGGATCTGGCCGCGGTCGAGCTGAACGAGGCCTTCGCCGCGCAGTCGCTGGCCTGTCTCCGGGACTGGCCGAAGCTCGACCCGGAGATCGTGAACATCCACGGCGGCGCGATCGCCATCGGCCACCCGCTCGGCGCCTCGGGCGGGCGGATCCTCGGCACGCTCGCGCACGAACTGCATCGCAGGGGCGGAGGCTGGGGCCTCGCCGCGATCTGCATCGGCGTCGGCCAGGGGCTCGCCGTCGTCATCGAAGGCCAGTGAACCGCATGTCCGTGAGAGGAGAGCAGGCAGTGGCCGCACCGTCCGGACTCCGGCTGCCGCGGTACCGGCAGGACCCGGAGGGCACCCACGCACCCTTGGATTCCCCCGGCTATCGCTCGACGGCCCTGCGGCATCCGAAACAGCCTCTCGTCGTGCTGCCCCAGCAGCTCACCGAGGTCACCGGGCCGCTGCTCGGCCCCGGCCGGATCGGCGAGTTCGACAACGACCTGACCCGCCAGCACGCCGATGAGCCGCAGGGGCAGCGGATCATCGTCACCGGCAGGCTGCTCGACGGGGACGGCCGCCCGGTGCGGAACTCGCTGGTCGAGATCTGGCAGGCCAACGCCGGGGGCCGGTACCGGCACACCGGCGATCGCTGGCCGTGCCCGCTCGACCCGAACTTCGACGGGGCGGGCCGGACGCTGACCGACGACGAGGGCCGCTACACCTTCACCACGATCAAGCCCGGCGCGTATCCCTGGAAGAACCACGACAACGCCTGGCGGCCGTCGCACATCCACTTCTCGGTGTTCGGCAGCGCGTTCACGCAACGGCTGGTCACCCAGATGTACTTCCCGGACGATCCGTTGTTCGCGCAGGACCCGATCTTCAACTCCATCCCGGACGAGAAGGCGCGGCAGCGGATGATCGCCCGGTTCGACCTCGACCGCACCGAGGACCACTGGGCGCTGGCGTTCCAGTTCGACATCGTGCTGCGCGGCCGGGAGGCCTCGGTGTTCGAGGACGAGGAGGACGAGGACTGATGGCCGAATCGCTGTCGACGCCCTCGCAGACCGTCGGCCCCTATCTGTCCATCGGGCTGCCCTGGCCGGACGGGCCGTACGTGGTGCCGGAAGGGACACCCGGCGGGGTGTGGATCCGCGGCACTGTCTTCGACGGCGCGGGCGAGCCGATCCCGGACGCGATGATCGAGACCTGGCAGGCCGACCCCGAAGGCCGGTTCGATCATCCCGACGATCCCCGCGGGGCGGGAGCCCAAGGCTTCCGGGGCTTCGGCCGGTGCCCGACCGGCACGGCGGGCGATTACGGGATCTTCACCGTGCTTCCCGGGGTCGTGCCCGGGGAGACCGGGGCGCCGCAGGCGCCGCATGTCGACGTCTCGGTGTTCGCCAGGGGACTGCTGCACCGGGTGGTCACGCGGGTCTACTTCGAGGATCAGGACAACTCCGGCGATCCGGTGCTCGCCTCGGTCCCCGAGGATCGGCGGCACACCCTGATCGCGGCGAAGACCAAGGACGGCTACCGATTCGACGTACGCCTGCAGGGCGACGGCGAGACGGTCTTCTTCGCTCTGTGACCCGTAAACCAGTGACAGCGCACCAGCCCGATCGAAAGGGGCACGAGTGACCAGCCCGGTTCGCGTGCACAGCGTGGCGGAGGGGCCCGCGCACGGCCCCGCCGTCGTGCTCAGCGGTTCCCTCGGGAGCGACCACCGCATGTGGGCGCCGCAGGTGGAACCCTTGGTGCGTCAGGGTTTCCGGGTGATCCGGTACGACACCCGGGGGCACGGCGCCTCGCCTGCGCCGTCCGGTCCGTACACATTGGACGATCTCGTCGCGGACCTGGTCGCGCTCCTCGACGAGCAGGGCGTGGAGCGTGCGCACCTGGCCGGTCTTTCGCTGGGCGGGATGACGGGCATGTGGGCCGGGGTGCACGCCCCGGAGCGGATCGCGAGCCTGATCCTGTGCTGCACCTCGGCGAAGCTCGGGCCACCGAGCATGTGGGCCGAGCGGGCCGAGCTGGTCCGCGCACAGGGGACCGGTGCGGTCGCGGAAGGGGGCGTCGGCCGCTGGGTGACGCCGGAGTACGCACGGCGTAACCCCGCCGAAGCCAAGTTCCTGCGGGCGATGATCGCCGGGACCTCCGCCGAGGGATACGCCGCGTGCTGCGGGATCATCGAACGGATGGATCAGCTGGACGCGTTGCCGAAGATCACCGCGCCCACGGTCGTCATCGCCGGCGCCGCGGACCCGGCGACCCCGCCCGAGCACGGCAGGCTGATCGCGGACGCCATCCCGGGTGCCCGGCTCGAGATCGTCGAGGACGCGGCTCATCTGGGCAACTACGAGCAGCCTGCCGAATTCACCCGGATCATGCTCGAGCACCTGAACTCGAGCCTTTGAACTTGAGCCTTTGAACTCGAGCATCTGAACTCGAGCGTCTGAAAAACTTGTGGAGGGCTGAACTGTGAGCGAACGCCACGAGACCGGCATGAAGGTGCGGCGCGAGGTGCTCGGCGACGAGCACGTCGATCGCGCGGTCGCGAACACCACCGAGTTCACCCGGCCGTTCCAGGACTACATCACCGAGGGCGCCTGGGGCTCGGTGTGGTCCCGCGACGGGCTGGACCGGCGTACCCGCAGCTGCGTCACGCTGGCCGCGCTCACCGCGCTGCACTGCCACGACGAGCTGGCCATGCACGTCCGCGCGGCGGTCCGCAACGGGCTCACGGCGGCCGAGATCGGCGAGGTCCTCCTGCACACCGCGGTCTACGCGGGCGCGCCCGCCGCGAACGCCGCGTTCGCCATCGCCCAGCGTGTCCTCGCCGAACTCGGGGACCCCGCCGCCGGATAGGGTCACGGACATGGATCAAGGGGAGACGGACGCCGGCCGCGGCGCCCACCACGTGCAGTCGCTGGAGCGTGGGCTCGCCGTGATCAAGGCGTTCCACGCCGACGCGGTGGAACTGACGCTGAGCGACGTGGCGCGGTCGACGGGCCTGACCCGCGCGGCCGCGCGCCGGTTCCTGCTCACCCTCGTGGACCTCGGCTACGTGCGGACCGACGGCAAGTACTTCTCGCTCACCGCGCGGGTGCTCGAACTCGGCTACGCCTACCTGTCCAGCATGTCCCTGCCGGAGGTCGCGCACCCGCATCTGGAACGGCTTTCCGCGCGGGTGCACGAGTCGAGCTCGGTGTCGGTACTCGAAGGCACCGACATCGTGTACGTGGCCAGGGTCGCGGTGTCGCGGATCATGACCGTCAGCATCAACGTCGGCACCCGGTTCCCCGCCCACGCCACCTCGATGGGGCACGTGCTGCTGGCCGGGATGAGCGAGGCCGAGCTGGAGGCGTACTTCGCGGTCGTGCGCTTCGACAAGCTCACCGAACGGACGGTGACGTCACCCGACCTGCTCCGCGCCGAGCTGACCCGCGTACGCGCGCAGGGCTGGGCGATGGTCGACCAGGAACTGGAGGAGGGGCTGCGCTCGGTGGCCGCGCCCATCCACGACCGCCGGGGCGCGGTGGTCGCCGCGGTGAACCTGTCCACGCACGCCAGCCGCACCAGCGCGGAGCAGGCCCGCACCGAATTCGTGCCGCCGCTGCTCGACGCCGCCCGCGCGATCGAGGCGGATCTGGCGATCGCGGCCCCCGCCGCCAGGGCGACCCGCGGTGTCTAGCGTCGCCGGGCTCCTGCTGGCGGCCGGGGCCGGCCGCCGTTTCGGCGGTCCGAAGGCACTTGCCGAGTTCGACGGCGAACCCTTCGTCCTGCGTGCCCTCCGCACCCTGGAAACGGCGGGCTGCGGCCCGATCCGGGTGGTGCTCGGCGCCGCCGCCGAGCAGGTGCGCGATTTGCTGCCGGACCCGGCCGTCGCCGTGCTCGCCGACGGCTGGGAGCAGGGGATGGGGGAGTCGCTGCGTGCCGGGCTCGAGGTCCTGTCCGACCTGCCCGAAAACACCGACGCCGCGCTCGTCCACCTCGTCGACTTGCCCTGGGTCGGCGCCGAGGCGGTGTCCAGAGTGGCCGCCAAAAGCGGTTCCGGCGTCGTCGCCCGCGCCGCCTACGACGGTGTCCCCGGCCACCCGGTCCTGCTCGGCAGGCGCTGGTGGGCCGAGATCGCCGAGAGCGCGCGCGGTGATCGCGGCGCGCGGGACTGGCTCGCCGGGCGAACCGATCTGCGCCTGGTGGAATGCGGGGACCTCGGCAGCGGCCGCGACGTCGACCGTCGCGACGATCTTCCCGGCGGATGACCGGCACACCACCGGGTAAGCGCCTTACGATCGGGGACGTGACCGAGCCGTTCGCTTCGCCGGAAGACCTGACCGCCGCGCTGGACGCGACGGGCTACCTCGCCGACGACGGCATCGCCACGGCCGGATTCCTGGCCCTGCGCATGCGCCGTCCGCTGTTCTGCGAAGGCGAACCCGGCACCGGCAAGACCTCGCTCGCGCTGGCCATGGCCACCGCGCTCGGCAGGCCGCTGGTCCGGCTCCAGTGCCACGAGGGCATCGACGCGGCGCAGGCACTGTACGAATGGGACTTCCCGCGTCAGCTCCTGCACCTGCGCGCGCTGGAGGCGGCGGGCGACGGCAAGCTCGACGTCGACGAGGCCGAGCGATCGCTTTACACGGACCGGTTCCTGCTGGCGCGTCCGCTGCTTCAGGCGCTCAGCGCCCCCTGTGTGCTGCTGGTCGACGAGATCGACCGCGCCGATGACGAGTTCGAGGCCTTCCTGCTGCAACTGCTCGACGAGTACGCCGTCACGATTCCCGAGTACGGCGAGGTCCGCGCCGAGCAGCCGCCGCTGGTGGTGCTGACCTCGAACCGCACCCGCGAGGTCCACGACGCGCTCAAACGCCGCTGCCTCTACCACTGGCTCGAACATCCCGATCTCGTCCGCGAGGTGAGCATTCTGCGCCGCAGGCTCCCGGATATCACCGAGGGACTCGCCAAACAGGTCGCCGAGGCGGCCCACCGGCTGCGCGGTATGGAACTGCTCAAACCGCCCGGCGTCGCGGAATCGCTCGACTGGGCGCGGGCGCTGCTGGCGCTGGACAGGGACGAACTGGACGCGGCCTCGGCGGCCCGCACGCTCGGCGCCGTCCTCAAGTACAGCGAGGACCTCGACCGCGTCCGCGCGAAACTCGACGCGCTGTTCGCCTGAGCCCCGTCCGTTCAGCCGCCCGTGAGCATCGCGAAGTAGCCCGCTTCGTACTGGGCGCGATCGGCGTGGTGGCCGACGCGCTGCGGCGTCCCGTCCGGGGTGATCACCGTGCGTCCCGCCGCCGCGCCGTCCTGCCGGACGGCGACCCGTTCCTTGCGCTGGCTCACCGGGTTGACCCGGTCGAACACGACGGACGCGGCGAGCGTGTCCCACCAGTAGAGCCCGCCCGCGGCGATGCCCGACGCGGCGTCCGGCTGGGTGAGGATGGCGTGCACGAGGCGCGCTTCAGGCGTCCGGCCGGTCCCGAGTTTGTCCACAAAGGACTGTGTGACGGGGACGTCGTTCGTGGCGTCCAGCGGCGCGATGTCCACCCGGCCGGGCAGCTTCGCGAACACCCGCGCGGCGGACGCGGGATCCAGCCACATGTTGACCTCCTGGCTGCCGTCGAACTTCGCGGCGTCGGGGCCGTAGATGTTGCCGGGCACGCCGAACGCGCCGCCCATCACCGAAAGCCGGGAGATCCGCGCGGCGACGCCGGGCACGTCGAGCGCCTTCGCGACGTTGGTGAGCGGGCCGGTGGCCAGCACGACGACCGGGCGCGGTGCGGTGAGCACGGATCCGGCCAGCAGTTGCCAGGCCGGGAGCACCGACGGCCGGTCGGGGCGGCCACCGTCGCCGAGCGCCCCGGTCAGCACCCGCTCGGTCCACGCGCGGCCTTCCGCGGGTTGCGGATTGACGCCGGTGGGGGAGCCGTCCGCGACCGGGATCCCGCTCAGCCCGCAGCGTTCGAGCTCGGTCCGGACGTGGGTCAGCGCCCGGCCCGGTGTCCCCGAACCGTTGTTCGTCACGGTGACCGCGCGCAGGTCGATCCGGTGCTGTTTCTCCGCCTGGCAAAGGTAAGCCAGCGTCGCGGCGTCGTCGAAGTCCATGTCGCCGTCGAAGACGACCGGGACGGCGCCGTGCGCGCCGGATTCCGCGGCGGTGGCAGGGACAGCGCTGCTCAGCGTGCCTACGAGCGCGGCGGTGAGCACCACTCGCGCGAGTCGAGGAAGGATCATGAGGTCACCGTAGCGAGAGAACGGCCGCGCGGTAATTGCTTTGACGAGCCCGCCGGGCACCAGCCATTCTTGTCGGGCACCGCGGAAAGCACCGCGAGAAACCGAAAGGAGGAAACCATGCAGATCGGCCGAGCCACCGAACGGAAGACGGTTTCCTCCGCCGAATGCTGATTTCGGTTCTGCAGACCCTTTTCCGAACTCTTCGCGCCCGCCTTGCGCTACCGGGGCAGGACGCTGCGAAGAGCGCGGTCTGCGCACTCCGTCCTGGGGAGGAGCGGTGTGCGCAGACCGCCCCTCACCTTCGTTCTGTGCGCCTCGTGGATCGCGAGGCACAATGGACGGATGCACCCTGCCACGGCGGCCGTCTCCGATCCGGTACCCGGGTTGGCCGGCTTCGCCGCCGCACTGCGCGAGGCGGGCGTGGCCTGCGACGCCCGGAGGGTGCAGGCGTATCTGACGGCCGTCAGCGAGATCGACATCGCCGAGCCGACCCAATTGTACTGGGCCGGACGCCTGACGCTGTGCTCGGACCCTGACGACCTCCCCCGTTACGAAGAGGCCTTCACGCGCTGGTTCGACCTCGAAGCTCCGGGCCGCGAACGCTCCCGCAGCCAGACGCCACCCCGGACCACGATCGCCCCGCTGACCACGGATCCGGGCGGCGACAGCGGATCCGGCGAGGGGCGCGACGAGCTCCGGGTCGCGGCCAGTTCCCAGGAAATCCTGCGTCATCGCGACCTGGCCGAGCTGACCACGGCCGAACGCGAACATCTCCGCGAACTCCTTGCCACACTGCGGCCGGTGCTGCCCGCTCGTCCCGCAGCCAGGAGAACACCGTCGCGGCGCGGCAGGCTCGACGCGTCGCGCACTCTGCGTGCGATGCTCGCCACCGGCGGTGAACCCGTGAAACTTCCGCGCACCCGCCGGGGCACCCGCACCCGGCGTGTCGTGCTGCTCATCGACGTCTCGGGGTCGATGAGCCCGTACGCCGACGCGTTGTTGCGCTTCGCCCACGTACTCACCCGGCACGCGCCGGCGGCGGTCGAGACGTTCACCCTCGGTACCCGCCTGACCCGGGTTTCGCGTCAGCTGCGGCAGCGGGATCCGGAACGCGCGATGCTCGCCGCGGGCACCTCCGTTCCCGATTTCGCTGGTGGCACAAGGCTTGGCGAGACGTTGCGCGCGTTCCTCGACCGCTGGGGACAGCGCGGCGTCGCGAGGCGCGCGGTGGTCACGGTGTTCTCCGATGGATGGGAACGGGGCGATCTCGCGTTGCTGAAGGAGCAGATGGCTCGGCTGCGCCGTCTCGCTCACGCCGTACTCTGGGTGAATCCGCATGCGGGACGTGCGGGCTACGCCCCGGTCCAGAGCGGGATCGTGGCCGCGCTCCCGTACATCGACGGGCTGCTGGCCGGGCACAGCCTGGCCACCTTGGAACGACTGCTCGGGGAGATCGCCGATGCGTGACGTACTGGACGAGGTGTACCGCCGCTGGTCGGCGGGGGAGACGGTGGGACTCGGCACCGTCGTGGCGACGTTCTCTTCGGCACCGCGCGCGCCGGGCGCGTCGATGGTCGTGGCGCCGGACGGCACCGTGGCGGGCAGCGTGTCCGGCGGGTGCGTCGAGGGCGCGGTGTACGAGCTGGCCCAGGAGGTCGTCGCCGAGCGCAAACCCGTGTTGCAGCGCTACGGCGTCACCGACGACGACGCGTTCGCGGTGGGGCTCACCTGCGGCGGGATCATCGACATCTACGTCGAGCACGTGGATCAGCGGTCCATGCCCGAACTCACCGAGGTGGTCGAGTCGGTGCGCGGCGGTGAGCCGGTCGCGGTGGTGACCGTCATCGAACACGAGCGGGCCGGGCTGGTCGGCGAGCACATGGTGGTGTGGCCGGACCGGACGGAGGGCTCGCTCGGGTCGTCCAGGATGGACGACGCGGTCGCCGACGACGCGCGCGGCCTGCTGGCCAGCGGGCGCACCGGCACCCTGCACTACGGGCCGGACGGCCAGCGCCGCGGCGAGGGCATGACGGTGTTCGTCAACTCCTTCGAGCCGCCGCCGCGGTTGCTCGTGTTCGGCGCGATCGACTTCGCCGCCGCGATGGCGAGGATGGGCGCCTACCTCGGCTACCAGGTGACGGTGTGCGACGCGCGCCCGGTGTTCGCGACCAGCAGCCGGTTCCCCGAGGCCCACGAAGTCGTCGTCGACTGGCCGCACCGGTACCTGACCGCGGAGGCCGAGGCGGGGCGGATCGACCAGCGCACAGCGATCGCGGTGCTGACCCACGACCCGAAGTTCGACGTGCCGCTGCTGGAGGTCGCGCTGCGGCTCGACGTCGGCTACGTCGGTGCGATGGGATCACGCAAGACCCACGACGACCGGTTCGCGCGCTTGCGCGAGGCTGGGATCACCGAGGCGGAGCTGGAGCGGCTCTCCTCGCCGATCGGGCTCGACCTCGGCGCCCGCACCCCGGAGGAGACCGCGGTCTCGATCGCCGCCGAGATCATCGCGCTCCGCTGGGGCGGCGGCGGGCGACGGCTCGCCGAACTCTCCGGCCGCATTCACGGCTGACCCCATTCAGCGAAATCACCCGAGCCTCGAACCGCGAATGCGGTGCGGCGGCTCGGGTTTTCGCTTATGTGCGGAAGCGGCTTCCCCGCTGAAGAGTTCGGGACTTGTCCGCACGCAGATGGCGTAGCACGCTCACGTGTGAGCCCGATCACCCGCGTGTGTGGCCGGACTTGGCCGTTCCCGAACCGGCCCGCCAGCCCTCGCACCCCCTGGCGGGCATTTTCTCTTGGAGGCCTGATGCGCATCACCGTCCATGTCGACGGCACGAGCTACACCGACGACGTCGAGCCACGCACCCTGCTCGTGCATCACCTGCGTGAACGGCTCGGCAAGGTAGGGACCGTGGTCGGCTGCGACACCAGTAACTGCGGCGCCTGCACCGTCCATCTCGACGGGCACAGCGTGAAGTCCTGTTCGGTGCTCGCGGTCCAGGCGGACGGCTGCGAGGTCACCACCATCGAAGGACTGGCCCGTGACGGGCAGCTGCATCCGGTCCAGCAGGCGTTCCACGACAACCACGCCCTGCAGTGCGGGTTCTGCACGCCCGGCATGATCATGCAGTCGATCGACCTGCTCGCCGACAATCCCGATCCCGACGAGAAAGCCGTCCGCGAAGGGCTCGAGGGCAACCTCTGCCGTTGCACCGGCTACCAGAACATCGTCCGCGCGGTCCGCGACGCCGCCCACCACATGCGGCCCGGTGCCGGCCCGGAAGCCGAGCAGATCGCCGACGAGGCCGCCCAGAGCGAAAAGTCTGCCCCGCACGTCGGCGTCGGTGGTGAATGATGACCGCCACTATCGAACCGGAAGTAGGAAAGTCCCGGCGTCGTAAGGAAGACGAGCGGCTCATCACCGGCCGGACCCGCTGGACCGACAACATCACGCTGCCCGGCATGCTGCATCTCGCCGTCCTGCGCAGCCCGCTGGCCCACGCGAAGATCGTCTCCATCGACACGTCCGAGGCGAAGGGCTCTTCGGGCGTCATCGCCGTGTACACCGCGAAGGATCTGGACCCGGACGGCTCGATCGGCATGCCCTGCGCGTGGCCGATCACGCCGGACATGGCCACCCCGCGACGTCCGATCCTGGCCGATGGCCAAGTGAATTTCGCCGGTGAAGGCGTCGCGGTCGTCGTCG
Organism: Amycolatopsis sp. NPDC059021; assembly: GCF_042739895.1. Classification (NCBI taxonomy): domain Bacteria; kingdom Bacillati; phylum Actinomycetota; class Actinomycetes; order Pseudonocardiales; family Pseudonocardiaceae; genus Amycolatopsis; species Amycolatopsis sp. NPDC059021. The sequence goes on along the minus strand of NZ_JBHYIQ010000061.1, from coordinate 36,769 downwards.
CGCGCAGCGCCGCCGAAGCACGCGACGCACTCGAAAAGATCGACGTCGACTACGACGAATTGCCGGTCGTGCTCGACATGGAGGCCGCGCTCGCCGAGGGTGCTCCGCTCGTCCACGAGGATCTCGGCAGCAACCGCAACGCTGTCTGGGTCTTCGACTCGGCCGAAGCGGGCACCGGCGGCAACGTCGAGGAGGCACTGTCCACTTCGGAGGTCGTGCTGAAGCGCCGGTTCCGCCAGCAACGCCTCGTGCCGGCGTTCATGGAGCCCCGCGCGTGCGTGGTCGATCCGACCGGCCCGCACCTCACGATGTGGTCGGCGACCCAGATCCCGCACATCCTCAAGACGATGTCGGCGCAGACGCTGGGCCTGCCCGAGCACAAGCTGCGGGTCATCGCCCCCGACGTCGGCGGCGGGTTCGGCGGCAAGATCGGTGTGCTGCCCGAAGAGATGATGTCCCTGCTGATCGCGAACAAGCTCGGGAAACCGGTGAAGTGGAACGAAACCCGGTCCGAGACGATGCTGGCCGCGCACCACGGCCGTGACCAGATCCAGGACATCACGATCAGCGCGAAGCCCGACGGCACGGTCACCGGGCTCAAGGTCGAGCTGCTCGCCGATCTCGGCGCGTACAACGGGCTCGTCGGGCCCGGCGTGCCGATCCTCGGCGCGTTCATGTTCAACGCGATCTACAAGATCCCGGCCTATCACTTCGCCTGCACGAACGTGTACACGAACACGACGCTGACCGACGCCTACCGCGGCGCCGGGCGGCCGGAGGCGACGTTCGCCATCGAGCGGATGATGGACGAACTGGCCGCCGAACTGCGCATGGATCCCCTCGCCATCAGGGAAAAGAACTGGATCGCCCACGAGGAGTTCCCGTACACCACGGTCGCCGGGCTGACCTACGATTCCGGTGATTACGAGGCCGCCACGGCGAAGGCGAAGGAGCTGTTCGACTACGACGGCCTGCGCGCCGAGCAGGAAAAGCGCCGTGCGGCAGGGGAAACCGTGCAACTCGGCATCGGGATCTCGACGTTCACCGAGATGTGCGGGCTCGCGCCGTCGCGGGTGCTCGGCTCGCTGTCCTACGGGGCGGGCGGCTGGGAGCACGCGGCCATCCGGATGCTGCCCACCGGCAAGGTCGAGGTCATCACCGGCGCGTCCGCGCACGGCCAGGGCCACGAGACGGCGTGGAGCCAGATCGTCGCCGACCAGCTGGGTGTGGCATTCGAGGACGTCGAGGTCGTGCACGGGGACACCCAGTCCTCGCACAAGGGCCTCGACACCTACGGCTCCCGGTCGCTGGTCGTCGGCGGGATCGCGATCGTCAAGGCCGCCGAGAAGGTGATCGCCAAGGCCCGCCCGGTCGCGGCGCACCTGCTCGAATGCGCCGAGGACGACCTCGAGTTCGGCGCGGGCAAGTTCACCGTGAAGGGCACGGACACCTCGACGTCCATTCAGGACATCGCGCTCGCCGTGTTCGCCGCGCACAACCTGCCCGACGGCATGGAGCCCTCGCTCGACGCGGACGCGACGTTCGATCCGGAGAACTTCTCGTTCCCGCACGGGACCCACCTGTGCGCGGCCGAGGTGGACACCGAGACCGGACAGGTACGGCTGCGTTCGTACGTCTGCGTCGACGACGTCGGGGTCGCGGTCAACCCGCTGATCGTCGAAGGCCAGGTGCACGGCGGACTCGCGCAGGGCATCGCCCAGGCGCTGTTCGAGGAGGCCGTGCACGACGAGGGCGGCACGCTCACCACCGGCACGTTCGCCGACTACCTGCTGCCCTCGGCGGCGGACCTGCCCTCGTTCACCACCGCGCGGACCGAAACGCCGTCGACGACGAATCCCTTGGGCGCCAAGGGAGTCGGCGAGGCCGGCACGATCGCCTCGACCCCGGCGGTGGTCAACGCCGTGGTCGACGCGGTGCGGCACCTCGGGGTGACCGACGTGGAAATGCCCATGAGCCCGATGCGGGTGTGGAGTGCCATCCAGGGAGGTGCCCAGTGATCCCGGCCCCGTTCGACTACGTCGCTCCATCCACTGTGGACGAAGCGATCCGCGCCCTGTCCGAAGCGGGCGAGGACGCCAAGGTGCTGGCCGGCGGGCAGAGCCTGCTGCCGGTGCTGCGGATGCGGCTCGCCGCACCGTCCACAGTGGTCGATCTCGGGAAGATCGCCGAACTCCGGGGAGTCCGCGAGGACGGTGACTCGCTCGTGGTCGGCGCCATGACCACGCACTACGACGTGCAGCGTGATCATCTGATCGCGGAGCACGCCGCGCTGGTCAAGGCCGCGACCGACACCGTCGCCGATCCGCAGATCCGGCACCGCGGCACGTTCGGCGGCGCGATCGCGCACGCCGATCCGGCGGGGGACCTGCTCGCCCCGGTGCTCGCGCTGGGCTGCGAGCTCGTTGTCGCCGGGCCGGCCGGGCGGCGGACGGTGCCCGCGGGCGAGTTCTTCCAGGACCTGTTCACCACCGCGCTGGCCCCGGACGAACTGCTCGTCGAGATCCGCGTGCCCAAGCACACCGGCTGGCACGCGCACTACGAGAAGTTCAACCGGGTCGCGCAGGCCTGGTCGATGGTCGCGGTGGCGGTCACCGTCCGTGTCGAGGGCGGCGGCATCGCCGAGGCCAGGGTGGCGCTCACCAACATGGGCGCGACCCCGGTGCGGGCCACCGCGGTCGAAGCGGCGCTCGTCGACGCCCCGGCGACCGCCGACTCGATCCGGGCCGCCGCCGAGCACGCGGCCGAAGGCACGAACCCGGCGTCGGACGGCAACGCCGATGCGGAGTTCCGGCGGCATCTCGCCCGCGTCCTGACCGGCCGGGCGCTGGCCGCCGCGGTCGGCTGATGACGCACGTCGGGGCCACCTGCCCGTAAGGTGGCCTCGACGGCTCATCACAGCGGAAACACGCAGAAGGAGGTCGGCTCGTGCGGCTCGACCACGAGTTCACCGTCCCGGCACCGATCGGGGAGGTCTGGCAGGCGGTCGTCGACCCGGAGCGGGTCGCCCCGTGCATGCCCGGCGCGAAGCTCACGAAGGTCGAAGGGGACACCTTCAGCGGCACGGTGAAGGTCAAGCTCGGCCCGATCTCCTTGCTGTACAAGGGGACCGGCGAGTTCCTGGAGAAGGACGAGGCCGCGCGCAAGGTGGTCATCAAGGCCTCCGGCAAGGACTCCCGCGGCGCGGGCACGGCGGCCGCGACGGTCACGCTCACCCTCACCGAGGCCGAGGGCGGTACGCACGGCACCGTCGCCACCGACCTGGCCATCACCGGGAAGCCCGCGCAGTTCGGCCGCGGCATGATCGCCGAGGTCGGCGGCAAGATCCTGGACGCCTTCGCCGGCTGTCTCGCGGGGAAGCTGGCCCCGGCCGCGCCCGCCGAGACCACGGCCGAGAAACCCGAGATCAAGGCCGTCCCCGATCCGGCCGGCGACCCCAAGACCGACGGCGCCAAGGCGGAGGCGCCGAAAGCCGCCCCCGTCGCCACGGACACCGCCGAGAAGCCGAAGTTGCACAGCGTCCCGCCCGCCGCCGAGACCGAGGCGATCGACCTGCTCGACTACGCGGGCCAGTCGGTGCTGAAGCGGCTCGCGCCGGTGCTCGCGGCCGCGGTGACGTTCGTCGCGGTGTTCGCGATCGTGCGGCGCCTGCGGCGAAAGTCATCGTCTCGGTAGACCTACACCCGCCGCCGATTCGGACACTTCACCCGTACCGGCGACGCTCCCGACACCGACCGGCTACGCTGGGCGACCTCGCCGGCCTATCTTGCGCAGGGGGAGCGTCGCGATGCAGGGAGCCGTCTCCCAGGGAACGCGGTCCGTGTGGCCCGGCTGGCCAGGCCGGTGGGCGATGTGGTCGGCCGCCAGGCCCCGCTGGATCGCCTACGCGGTGACCTGCGAAACCGTGGCCGCCGGCGCGATGGTGTTCGCGCTGGCCACGGGGTTCGGTGGCGCGGTCCGGCCGGTGTGGTTCGCGGCGCTGGTGGCGCTCGGGATCGCGCAGGCGGAGATGTCCCGCCGGATCGAGCGGCTGCGCCGGTGGATGAGCGGCCAGACGCACATCAACGTGACCTCCGTCTGGTACCTCGCCGGCGCGGTACTGCTCCCGCCCGGCTGGGTCGCGCTGCTGGCCGTGGTGCTGTACGTGCATCTGTGGCTGCGGGTGTGGCGGCATGTGCGCAGCCGTCCGGCGCATCGCTTCGCGGCCAGCACGGCGTGGGCGATGCTGTCGTGCTTCGCCGCCTCCGCCTCGTTGACGGTGGCCGGAATCGACAACGCGCCGCTGGAAACCTGGAGCGGCGTCGGCGCGCTCGTGCTCGCGGCCGTGGTGTTCGAGCTCGTCAACATCGCGCTGGTGGCGGCGGGCATCTACCTCTACACCAGCAAGCCGTCGCTGGCCGACCTCATCGGCACCCGCGAGGACAACGCCTTCGAACTCGCGACCCTGTGCCTCGGCGGGCTCGTCGCGCTCGCGCTCGTCGTGCAGCCCGTGCTGATCGTGTGCGCGATCGCCCCGCTGCTGTTGCTGCACCGGTATCTGCTGCTCAAACAGCAACTCCAGGTCGCCGCGGTCACCGACGAGAAGACCGGCCTGCTGAACACCGCCGGCTGGCACAAACGCGCCAACCGCGAGTTCGCCAGGGCGCGGCGGCGGGGGACGGGCGGCTTCGCGGTCCTCATGATCGATCTGGACCACTTCAAGCGGATCAACGACACCTACGGCCACCTCACCGGGGACGACGTCCTCGCCGAGGTGGCCGTCGCGATCACGGGGTCGGTGCGGGCGTGCGACACCGTCGGCCGTTTCGGCGGCGAGGAGTTCGTCGTGCTGCTGCCCGCGGTCGGCGGCGTCGACGTGCTCGGCATCGCCGAACGGATACGCGCCACCGTCGGCACGCTGAACGTGGTGATCTCCAGCGGCGCCGGGACGGTCCGCATCGGCGAGCTGTCCGTTTCCATCGGCGTCGCCCACTATCCCGGGGCCGGGGACACGCTCGACTGCGTCCTCCGCGCCGCCGACGAAGCGCTCTACCGGGCCAAGGACGCGGGCCGCAACCGCGTCGCCCTCTGACCGGCCGGTGTGACCCCCGACTCGAAATACCGCGCGAGCCCGGCCGTTGAACCGGATATGACGGAGCACGAGACGGACGTGGTGGTCATCGGGGCCGGGCAGGCCGGGCTTTCCGCCGCGTATCACCTGCGTCGCTCCGGATTCCGCAACGACAGCGGGTTCGTCGTCCTCGACCACGGCGACCGCGCGGGCGGCGCCTGGCAGTACCGCTGGCCGTCGCTGGTCCTCGGCAAGGTGCACGGCCTCTACGACCTGCCGGGTATGACACTCGGCGTCCCGGACCGCTCGCGACCCGCGTCCGAGGTCGTGTCCGAATACTTCGAGCGCTTCGAGAAGACCTTCGACCTGCCCGTGCGGCGCCCGGTCGACGTCCAGTCGGTGAGCCGCGACGGCGAACGGCTCGTCGTCGCCAGTCCCACGGAGACGTGGGCCGCCCGCGCCGTCATCAACGCGACCGGCACCTGGGACAAGCCGTTCTGGCCGCATTACCCGGGCCAGGAGACGTTCGCCGGGCGCCAGCTGCACACCGCGGACTACACCGGTGCCGAGGATTTCCGCGGCAAGCGGGTGATCGTCGTGGGCGGCGGAACCTCGGCCGTCCAGCTGCTCATGGAGATCGCCCCGGTCGCCGCCGCGACGCGGTGGGTGACGCGGCGCCCGCCGGTGTGGCGGGGCGAACCGTTCAGCGAGGATTGGGGCCGCAACGCGGTCGCCAAGGTCGAACGCCGCGTGCGGGCCGGGCTGCCCCCGGAGAGCGTCGTCAGCGTGACCGATCTGGCGCTCACTCCCGAGGTCCGCCAGGCGCAGGCCGCCGGGATTCTCGACCGGCACCCGATGTTCGACCACCTCACACCCGGCGGCGCTGTCTGGGCGGACGGCACCCGCTTCGACGCCGACATCATCCTCTGGGCCACCGGTTTCCGGGCCGCGCTCGACCATCTCGCCCCGCTGCGTCTGCGGACGCCGGGCGGCGGCATCGAGGTCGAGGGCACTCGCGTGGTCGCGGAACCGCGGCTGCACCTGGTCGGGTACGGGCCGTCGGCGAGCACCGTCGGAGCGAACCGCGCGGGGCGCGCGGCTGTGCGCGAAGTGCGGGCGTTACTCGGCCGGTCAGCGGTTCCGTCGTTGACACGCAGTGCGTGAAGCTGCGCGAAGACCACCCGTAATGGTCTGTTCCACTCACTGCATTCGGTGTTAACTGGCTCACACAACGTCGTCGATCGACGCATAGGGGGCCAGATGCCGTCCTTCAGATGGGTTATCAGACTCTTTCCGGTGACATCGCTCGCGCTGGCTGCCGCGATGGTCGTGCCCACCCCGGCGGGCGCCGCCGGGGCCGCCGCGGGCCTGGCGAAGGTGTGGCCGACGCCCCAGCAGGTGACGTCGCGGCCGGGGCAGGTCACCATCCCGCGCACCGTCGTCGAGGTCACCGGCCGGGACACCGATCCTTCCGCGCTCGCGGTGGTGGAACAGGTACTCCGCTCGGCGGGCGCGAGCACCTTCGTCAAGATCACCGACGGTGACCAGGCCGCCCAGACCGCGCGGGAGCGCGGCGGGCTCGTGGTGTTCGTCGGCGGTCCCACGGAGAGCAAGGCGACCGCGCGGGCGCTCGCCGCGCTCAAGGTGGACGGGCCGGAAGGCCTGCCGCGCGGGGGTTACGTCCTCGCCGCGGACCGCGGCGTCATCGCACTGTCCGGTGTGGACACCACGGGGACGTTCTACGCCGCGCAGTCGATGCGTCAGCTCTTCGCCGGCGGCAAGAGCGGCGCGTTCTCCATGCGGGACTGGCCGGCGGCGCCGCTGCGCGGTGTCATCGAGGGCTTCTACGGCGCGCCGTGGTCGCACAACGATCGCTTGGCACAGCTGGATTTCTACGGCCGTACCAAGCAGAACATCTACGTCTACTCGCCCAAGGACGACCCGTATCTGCGGGCCCGCTGGCGTGATCAGTATCCGCCCGATCAGCTCGCCCTGATCTCGCAGCTGGTCTCCCGGGCCACCGCGAACCACGTCGAGTTCACCTACGCGCTCTCGCCGGGGCTCTCGGTGTGTTACTCCTCGGACGCCGACGCGGCGGCGCTCGTCGCGAAGTTCCAGTCCCTGTGGGACATCGGGGTCCGTTCGTTCTCGATCCCGCTCGACGACATCTCCTACACGCGCTGGAACTGCGACGCCGATGCGGCGAAGTTCGGCACCGGCGGCGCGGCCGCGGGCGCCGCGCAGTCGTTCCTGCTCAACCGCGTGCAAAAGGACTTCATCGCCACGCATCCCGGCGTCGAGCGGCTGCAGATGGTCCCGACCGAGTACTACGACGTCGACGACTCGCCGTACAAGACCGCGTTGCGCACCCAGCTCGACCCGGCCGTGCTCGTCGAGTGGACCGGGGTCGGCGTGGTCGCCAGCCAGATCACCGAAAAGCAGGCGCAGCAGGCGAAAGCGGTGTTCGGGCACGACATCCTGATCTGGGACAACTACCCGGTCAACGACTACATCACCGAGCGGCTGCTCCTCGGCCCGTACATCGGGCGCGAGCCCGGCGTCGCGAAGCTCATGTCCGGCATCACGGCGAACCCGATGGTGCAGGCGGAGGCGTCGAAGATCGCCGAGTTCACTTCGGGTGACTTCCTCTGGAATCCGGCGAGCTACGATCCCGACGCGTCCTGGACGGCGGCCGTCGCCGATCTCGGCGGAGCGGCGGCACCAGCGCTGAAAGTGTTCGCGGAGAACAACTTCTCGAGCCTGCTGGCCCGTCTCGACACCGGGAAACCGGATCTGGACTCGCCGGTACTGCGCCCGCTGCTGAGCGCGTTCTGGGCGGCGCTGGACAACAAGAACCCGTGGGACGCGGCGGCGAAACTCGACCGCTACCTCGGCCGGATGACGGCCAACCCGGCCGACCTTCGGCGCGGGATGGCGTCGAACGCGAAGTTCCTCGCCGAGGTCGGGCCGTGGCTCGACCAGGTCGGGTTCTACGGCCAGGCGGGGCAGCACGCGGTGAAGATGCTGATGGCGCAGTACGTCGGGGACGGCCCGAAGGCGTGGGCCGAGCGCGGCGAGCTGGTCGCGGCGTTGCAGAAGGCGCGGGACATCCGCGTCCAGACCGCGCGTGGTCCGCGGAACCCGAGTTCCTGCACCGCGGTGTGCGTCCCGTTCCTGAACTCCGCGCTGGCCGCCGCGGATCGCTGGTTCGGCCTGCCCGGCGTCCGGCCGCTGCCGGTGACGACGCTCGGCACCTACACCGACAACGGACCCGAGCGCATGGTCGACGGCGACCCCGATACGTACTACTGGAGTGACGGGCCGCCGGGGCTCAACGACGCGGTCGGCGTCGATCTCGGCGCCGCGCAAGCGGTGTCCCATGTGGACGTTCTGATGGCCAAGCCCACCAGTCCCGCCGACTTCATCCATAGCGGCGTGCTCGAGTACTCCGCCGACGGCGAGCACTGGACGGTACTGCAGGTGGTCGCGCAGCCGACGCTCTCGGCCGACTTCCCCGCCGGGGCCAAGGCCCGGTTCGTGCGGGTGCGCTCGACCGGGACGCAGATCAACTGGGTAGTGGCGCGGGAGTTCACCGTGTCCGTTCCCGGCACGCCGAAGTACACGGTGTCCGGCACTCCGGCGGGGACGAAGCTCGAAGCGGCGGCCGACAACAACGCGGATTCGGTGTACACGGCGGGATCCGCGCCGGTCGCCGGTGACGCGCTCGTGGTCACCGCCGACTCGGCGAAACCGCTCGTCAAGGTCGTCGTGCTGGCCGTCGAATCCGGCGCCGGTGCGGACGTCCAGGTCGCCGACGCGGCGGCGCCGGGCGGCTGGCGCACGATCGGCAGGCTCGACGGCCGCTACGCCGAACTGCCCGCCCGCGGTGTCGTCACCGACCGGGTCCGTCTCTTGTGGACACCGGGCACGGTCGCGCCGAAGATCGCGGAGGTGGTTCCCGTCTTCGCGCGTTAGCTGCTCCTCGGCACCGCTCCCCGCTCATCGGAACATCGGTGGGCGGGGAGTGTCGTATACGGAGCGTATCTGGACCGTTTCACCTTCGTTCGCCGGTTGCCAATGTCCGGGAATGACCATTAAGGTTCCGTTTTAGTTAGGAAACTTTCCTAACAGAAAACGCCGCAGGTCCTATCCGCCCAGCTCGTCCGGTATTCCAGGAGCGCGACGTGTCCCCTTCCCGATCCCGAACCCTGCTCAGGCTGGCGCCCGCGGCTGCCGCGGTCGTGCTCGTGCCCGCCGCCCTGAGCGCCACCACCTCATCAGCGTCCGCGGCCGACACCCTGCTCACCAAGGGAAAGCCGACGGCCACCTCCACCATCGAGAGTGCGTCGTACTCCGGCGACAAGGCCGTGGACGGCGACGCCAAGACCCGATGGGCGAGCGTCGAGAGTTCAGATCCGCAGTGGCTGCGTATCGACCTCGGCCAGCCGTCCACAGTGCACCGCGTGCGGTTGAACTGGGAGGCCGCGTACGCGAAGAAGTACCGCATCGAGATGTCCGACGACGGTACGAACTTCAAGACCGTGGCCACGATCGACAACGGCGACGGCAAGATCGACGATCTTCCCGGGCTCACCGGGCACGGCCGTTATCTGCGCTTCGTCGGCGTCCAGCGGGCGACCACCTATGGCTACTCGCTCTGGGAACTCGAGGCGTTCGGCACCCCGGACTCCACCGGGGACACCCAGGCGCCGAGCACCCCGGCCGGGCTGACGGCGGGTGAGGTCACCACCTCCAGCGCGGCGCTGAACTGGACCGCGTCGACCGACAACGTGGGTGTCGCCGGCTACGACATCCTCCGCGACGGCAAGGTCGTCGCCAGCTCGGAAACCACGTCGTACAATGACACCGGCCTGACGCCCGACACGTCCTACACCTACTCCGTGCGGGCCCGCGACGCCGCGGGCAACACGTCGGCGGCGAGCGCCGGTGTCACGGTACGGACGAAGACGGGCAGCGCGTCGGGATTCGTCCTCGCCGCGGCGGGCGACATCGCCGAGCAGTGCACCGCGTCGAGTTCGAGCTGCGTGCACCCGAAGACCGCCAAGCTGGTCGAGCAGATGAACCCGGCCGCGGTGATCACCATGGGCGACAACCAGTACGACGACGCGCACCTGTCGGACTTCCAGAACTACTTCGACAAGACCTGGGGGAAGTTCAAGGACAAGATCCACCCGATCCCGGGCAACCACGAGGGGTACGACAGCCCGAAGAACCAGGGCTACAAGGACTACTTCGGCAAGATCGCGACCCCGAACGGCAAGACGTACTACAGCTGGGAAATGGGGAACTGGCACTTCATCGCGCTGGACTCCAACGAGTTCGCGCCGCCGGACGACCTGGCGGCGAACGCGGAGTCCGCGCAGCTGACCTGGCTCAAGCAGGATCTGGCCAAGAACACCAAGGGCTGCGTCGCCGCGTACTACCACCACCCGCGGTTCAGCTCCGGTGACCACGGTGACCAGAAGGGCAGCGCGGAGCTGTGGAAGCTCCTGGCGGCCAACAAGGTCGACCTGGTACTCAACGGCCACGACCACCACTACGAGCGGTTCAACCCGCAGAACGCGGACGGCAAGGCCGACCCGGCCGGTCCGGTGGAGATCCTCGGCGGCATGGGCGGGGCGCACCTCTACCCGATCCACTCCGCGCACCCGACCACGGCGAAGCTGATCGGCGGCACCTACGGCGTGCTGAAGCTTTCGATGACCGACACCAGCTTCCAGAGCCAGCTCCTCGGCGTGGACGGCAAGGTGCTCGACAGCAGCCCGACCTACACCTGCCACTGATCGGGGCCGCGGATGTACATCGCGACAAGCCGTAGTTCGGACGCCGCTTCGGGTGTCACCGCCGAGGCCGGCCGCAAGCCCGCGCTGCGCAGGGTGTCCGCCAATGTGGTGGCGCTCGGCATGGTCAGCCTGGTCACCGACATCTCCTCGGAGATGGTCACCGCGGTGCTGCCGCTGTATCTGGTGCTCGGGCTCGGGCTCAACCCGCTGCAGTTCGGGTTGCTCGACGGCCTCTACGCCGGGGCGACCGCGGTGGTCCGGCTGCTCGGCGGGCACGTCGCCGACCGATGGCGGCGGCTCAAGGCGGTGGCCGGGTTCGGCTACGGCTTGTCCGCGGTGTGCAAGCTCGGCCTGCTGGCGGCCGGTTCCTCGGTGGCCGCGATCGGCGCGGTGCTGGCCGCCGACCGGACGGGCAAGGGACTGCGGACGGCACCGAGGGACGCGCTGATCTCGTTGAGCAGTGACCCGGCGACGCTCGGCCGGTCGTTCGGGGTGCACCGGGCGATGGACACGGTCGGCGCGTTCCTCGGGCCGTTGGTCGCGATGGCGGTGCTGTGGTTGTCGCTGGGCAACTACCAGGCGGTGTTCTTCACCAGCTTCTGCGTCGCCGCCATCGCGGTGCTGCTGCTGGTGTTGTTCGTCCGGGATCGGTTGAGCGACTCCGAGCGTGTCCGTACCTCGGTGCGGGCCGCGTTCGGCCTGCTGCGGGACGCGCCGTTCCGGCGGATCTCGATCTGGGCGGCGCTGCTGGGCCTGGTCACGATCGGCGACTCGTTCGTGTACCTGGTCCTGCAGCGCCGGTGGTCGGTCGAGCCGCAGCTGTTCCCGCTGCTGCCGCTGGGCACGGCCGGGGTGTTCCTGCTGCTGGCGGTGCCGCTGGGCAGGCTCGCCGACCGGGTCGGCCGGTGGGCGGTGTTCCTGGCCGGGCACGTCGCGCTGGCCGCGGCGCTGCTGATCCTCGCCGGGCCGACCGGCGGGATCTGGATCGCCGTGTGCGCGCTCGCCCTGCACGGCGCGTTCTACGCGGCGACGGACGGGGTGCTGATGGCCGCCGCGGGCCCGTTGCTGCCCGCCGGGCTGCGGGCGACCGGGATGGCGGTGATCCAGACCGGGCAGGCGGTGGCCAGGATGGCCTCGTCCGTCCTTTTCGGACTGGCGTGGACGGTGTGGGACCTGCGGCCCGCGGTGTTCGTCGCGGCCGGGGTGTTGCTCGTGGCGGTGCTCGCCGCCGCGGTGGTCAAACCATGGGCGGTGCGCGCGTGAAGAAGATCCTCCTCGCCGTGGTGGGTGTGCTGGTGCTGGCCGGTGCCGCGGTCGTGTTCGTGGTGAACGCCAGGGCGGGCGACGGCGGCACGAACGCCGTGCCCGTGGTGACCGGCCAGCCGATGACGTTGTCGCCGGGACGGCTGTTGTTCCGCAACACCGCGCCCGGCCCCGACTCGGGGAAACTGGCATCGGTACCGCTCGCGACGCCGGACGCGCCTCGTCAGGTCGGTGACCTGCGCTGCGACCGCGTCGCCGTGGCGGCGGGGACCGGTGTGTGCCTCGCCGTGCACCCCGACGTGCTCCCGGCGGTGAGCGACGTGATCGTGCTCGACGGCAAACTCGGCGTCAAGCACAAGGAGACGCTGCCGGGCACACCGAGCCGGGCCCGGGTGTCGCCGGACGGCAAGTTCGTCTACTGGACCCTGTTCGTCACCGGTGACTCCTATGCCGCGCAAGGATTTTCGACCCGCGCCGGGGTGTACGAGGTCGAGACCGGAACCCTGGTGAAGACGATCGAGGAACTCGCGGTCTTCGTCGGCGGCCAGCGCTATCTCGCCGCGGACGTCAACTACTGGGGCATCACGTTCGCCCCGGACGGGAACCGGTTCTACGCGACGCTCGGGTCCAAGGGCCAGACGCACCTGATCGAGGGCGACTACCAGCACTATCGCGGGAAGTCGTTGCGGGACAACGTCGAATGCCCCTCCCTTTCGCCGGACGGCAAGCGGATCGCGTTCAAGAAGAAGGTGTCCGAAGGCGTGTGGCGGCTCTCGGTGCTCGACCTCGCGAGTATGCGGGAGACGCCGCTGGCCGAAACCCGCAGCGTCGACGACCAAGCGCTGTGGCAGGACTCCTCGACCATCCTTTATGGACTCGCCAACCCCGGCGGCGGGTCGGACATCTGGTCCGTGCCCGCCGACGGCTCGGGTGCGCCCCGGTTGCTGGTGCCGGGCGGGGCCTCGCCCGCGGTGGTGAGCTGAGCGCAGGCGTCAACGTATCCGTTGACACGTGAGTCGTCAACGGATACGTTGACGTCCGTGAACAACTCCTTCGAAGAAGTCGATCTGGGGTCTGGACCCATCCGCAACGACGATCCCGTCGCGGCATTGCGCATGATGCCCTATGTACGCAGCTCGGTGGACGAGGCCGAGCTGACGCTCATCGAGTCGATCATGGATCGCGGCTGGACCTGGGAACAGCTGGGAGCGATCTACGGCGAACGCTCCAAACAGGCCATGCAGCAGCACTATCGGCGCCGTGGAGGGCAGCGTTCCTGGCCCGGGATGCGGCCCCCGCAGCCGGAGGACACGCCACCGGGGCAGCCGGACCGCGATCTCGGCGCCGATCCGGCCGACGCGGAAGCGATCCGGAGGGCCGTCACCGGGCTGATCCTCAGCTTCCGCGCCGCCGACGAGGCACTGGGCCACATGTCCGGCGCGCCATGGAACCAGCGTGATCCCGACCGGGAAGCGGCACGGCGCCTGCGATGGACCGAACGCCTCAAGGACAGTCTGGAAGAGCTGAAGGAGTTCATCACCAATCAGCTCCCGGACGGCGTGCCGCGAGTGGACGACCGGCCCCTGGTCGTCGGGGAGCACATGCGAGTCCACGACGATCGCCTGGAAATCGAGAACGGCAAGGTCGACCAGGTTCGTACCGGGCTCGACGACACACTCGCCCGGCTTCAGCGGCACCGCGACACCCTCGACCGGACCATCGACGGACTCCAGCGACGGCGAGCCGAACTCGCGTGATCAGCCGCGGAACTCGCGTGATTGGCGGCGGAACTCGCGTGATGGGGCGGAGATCTCGTGTGATCAGGGGCGGAGGTAGCGGAGCTGGGCGTCCTTGCCGACGTCGCGGGCGGGGCGGCCGGTGAGGTGGGGCGGGACGCCGACCTCCCACCAGGCGCCTGCCTCGGTCCATTTCCGCGGCTGGGTCTTGACCACGACCACGGCGGGGCGTTGCTCGGTGACGGCGGCCTTGCGGGCCTTGGCGTAGGCCGAGCGGACGTCGTCGATCGAGACCGCGGGGAAGACCGCGCAGCCCAGTGCGGCGGCGTGCGCGGCGAAGTCCACTCGCGGCGGTGATTCGACCGAAGAGCGGCAGTCGGCGTAGAAGTTGTTGAACGGCGCTCCGCCTTGTCCTTCCTGGAGGCGTGCGATCACGGCGTATCCGTCGTTGTCGCAGACGACGGCGACCAGCGGATGCCCCGCGAACGCGGCGGAGAACAGCTCGGAGTTCAGCATCAGATACGACCCGTCCCCGAGCAGGGTCGTCACCAGCCCGCCGGGGTGCCCGATCGCGGCACCCCAGGCGCCGGCCAGCTCGTAGCCCATGCACGAGAACCCGTACTCGACGTCCATGCTGACGGTGCCGGATCCGCGCCACCCGCCGATCAGCTCGCCCGGGAGCCCGCCGGACGCCGTCATCACGTAGTCGGACGGCGCGGACAGCTCGTTCACCACGCCGACGACCTGCGCGTAGCTCGGCGCGCCCTCGCCGTCCGGAGTTCGCAGCGTGTCGATGTGCGCGTCCCAGCGGGCGCGTTCCTCCGCCGCCCGCGCTGTCCACTGTGGATCGACCTGCCAGCTTTCCAGTTGCGCCGCCAGATCCGCGAGCCCGGCGTCGGCGTCACCGACGACGGCCAGCGCGCCGTGCTTGACCGCGTCGAACCTCGCCGCGTTCACGGTGATCAGCCGGACGTCGGGGGAGAACAACGTCCACGAGGCCGTCGTGAAGTCCTGCAACCGGGTCCCCACGGCCAGCACGACGTCGGCTTCGGCCGCGAGGGCGTTCGCCGAAGCCGAGCCGGTGATCCCCAGCGGCCCCGCGTGCAGCGGATGGTCGTGCGGGACGAGCGTGCGCCCGGCCGTCGTCTCGGTGACGGGAATGCCGTGCCGCTCGGCGAAATCCAGTGCCCGCTTCCCGGCGCCGGAGTACCGGACGCCGCCGCCCAGCACGAGCAGCGGCCGCCGGGCCGCGCGCAGCGCCGCCGCGGCGGAGGTGAGGGACCGCCGGTCCGGCCGGGGCCGTACCGGCCGGTGGGTGACCGGCTCGAACAGCGCTTCCGGGAAGTCGTAGGTCTCCGCCTGGACGTCCTGCGGCAGTGCGAGCGTCACCGGGCCGCAGTCGGCAGGATCGGTGAGGATCCGCGCGACCTGCGGCAGTGTCGAGAGCAGTTGCTCGGGCCGCGTGACCCGGTCGAAGTACCGGCTCACCGCGCGGAACGCGTCGTTCACGGTCGCCCCGGGATCGGCGAAGTGCTCGACCTGTTGCAGCACCGGGTCCGGGGCGCGGCTGACGAACGTGTCGCCCGGCAGCAGCAGCAACGGAAGGCGGTTGGCATGCGCGACCCCCGCCGCGGTGACCATGTTCAACGCCCCGGGACCGATCGACGACGTCGCGACGCCGACCTGGCGCCGATGCGCCGCCTTCGCGTAGCCGACCGCAGCGAGCGCCATGCCCTGCTCGTTGTGCCCGCGCCAGATGGGGATCTCGTCGCGATGTTCCTCCAGCGCTGTCCCGAGTCCGAGCACGTTGCCGTGCCCGAAGATCGCGAACACGCCGCCGAACAACGGAACCTCGCGCCCGTCCAGGGTTTCCGAGCGTTGCGCGAGCATCCAGCGGACGAGCGCCTGTGCTGTCGTGAGTTTCACCGGACGATCCCTTCGTGGCTCGTCACCGGGCACCGCGGGTCGAGCTCCTGGGACGCCCACGTGTCGCGGACCCAGCCGTGCGCCGGGTCGTCGCAGAACGCCATCGACCGCTCCTCGGCGGGACCCGCCAGGACGTTCAGGTAGTACATCGGATAGCCCGGCGCGGCGACGCAGGGCCCGTGATAGCCGCGGGGAATCAGGAAGACATCACCGTCGCGCACCGCGACGTCCTCGTCCAGCGCACCGTCCGAAGTGTACGTCCGGTGCAGGCCGAACCCTTCCCGTGAAGGAGTGACGCCGTCCCGTCCTGCGACGCGGAAGTAGTAGATCTCCTCGTTGACGACCTCACATTCGGTCACCTCGTCGTGCTTGTGCGGCGGGTACGAGGACCAGTTCCCGCCCGGGGTGATCAGTTCGCACGCGTTGAGCTTGTCCGCGTGCTCCCAGACACCGGGCACGCCGAAGTTGGTGACCTGGCGAGTCGCCTGCCCCGCCCCGCGTACCTCGACCGGGACGTCCTCCGCCGGGCCGTACTTCGGGACGAGACGCCGGGTGCACCGCGCCATCGGCAGCGCGACCTCCAGCCCGTCCGCACTGGACAGCTCAACCTCGGCATCCCTTGGTACGTAAGCGAAATCCGTGACGCGGGTGAACACCGAGCCGCGCCCGGCCAGCTCGAACACCTCGCCGTCGGCCCGGACCGTGCCCGAACCCGCCAGCGGGAGCACGAACGCCTCGAACTCACCGGTGTGCACCACGCGCGACTCGCCAGGGGCGAGCGTCAGCACCCGCAGCCCGGTATAGGTCCAGCCCGCCGAATCCGGGGTCAGCCGGATCGGGTCGGCGCCGTCCGAGAGGGTCCCCCATGGACGGTGGAGTTTGCTCACTTCGCGGCCTCCAAGAGTTTCGCGGCGGCCGCCACGGCGGCACCGACATCGCCATCGGGCGGGTAGAGCAGGGTGCGGCCCACGACGAGACCGCGGACGACCTCGTGCCGCACCGTCCGGCCCCAGGCCGCGAGATCCGCGGCCGGGTCGGGCGACGGCGCGCCGCCGAGCACGACCACCGGCAGGGTCGTCGCGCCGAGCACCGCGGGGTCGTCGGTCGAGGGCAGCTTCAGCCAGGTGTAGGCCGAGGTCACCCCGATCCCGGACGCCACGGTCACCGCGCGGGCCAGCGACGCGGTGTCGGTCTGCAGCACCAGTCCCCCGGCGTCGTTCTGGCGGTAGGGGAGTGGTTCGACCATCGCCATCAGCCCGTACGCGGCGAGTTCGGTCACCGCTTCGGCGCAGGCTTGCAGCGTGGGCACGGTGCCGCGGTCGGAATCGACGAGGCGCAGCAGCATCTTGCCGCCGTCGAGCCGGGAATCCATGAGCGAACGCGCGTCGTAGCCGGTGAACCGGTCGTCGATCTCCCATTCCGCGCCCGCCAGCCCGCCCCGGTTCATCGAGCCGATCACGATCTTGTCGTGCAGCGCGCCGAGCAGCAGCAGTTCCTCGACGACGTCCGGAGTGCCGAGGATCCCGTCGACCGCCGGGTTCTCGAGCGCGACGAGCAGGCGTTCCAGCAGCGACCGCCGATCGGCCATCGCGGTGGGATCGCCGCCGACGCCGAGCGCGCCGCGTGCCGGATGATCGGCCGCGACCAGGAACAACGTGCCCCGCTCCGACAGCAGATTCGGCCGTTTCCGCCGGGCCGCGTACGCCCGGCGTACCGCTTCGGGGTCGGTGGCCCGCGTCCGCAGCAGCTCACGCCAGCGTTCGTCGGTCAGTACGGACTCGCTCACAACAACTCCTCGATCTCGTCCGCGGTCGGCATCGCGTCGGCGCAGGCCAGCCGGGCGGCCACCAGCGCGCCCGCCGCGTTGGCGTAGCCGGCGATGCGCACCGGATCCCAGCCGGACAGCAGCCCGTGGATCAGCGCCCCGCCGAACCCGTCCCCGGCACCGAGGCCGCACACGACCTCGACCCGCTGGGGCGGCACGGTCCACCGGCCCTCCGGGGTCGCCACCAGCACCCCTTCGGCGCCCTTCTTGATCACCGCCAGGGTGACACCTCTGGCCAGCATGCGCGAGGCCGCTTCGTCGGGATCGGCTGTCCCGACGGCGACTTCGGCCTCGGTGCGGTTCCCGACCGCGACGCTCACGTGGCTCAGCATCCACCCGATCTCGGCACGCGCGGTCTCGACGTCGGGCCAGAACATCGGCCGGTAGTCCAGATCCAGCACGGTGTGCTCGCGACGCCCGCGGTGCTCCAGCATCTTGCGCTGCGTCGTCCGCGCCGGTTCGGTGGAGACGCCCGTCCCGGTGACCCACAGCAGCGGTACCGACTCGACGACGTCCCAGGGCACCTCGTCTTCGGTGATCGTGAGATCGGGCGCGATCGGGGAGCGGTAGAACAGCAGCGGCGGATCGGCGGGCGGGTTCAGCTCGCAGAACACCACCGGTGTCTGCAGTTCCGGCGACGTCCCGACGTACTCGGGTGAGACACCGAAGCCGGACAGCGCCTCCCGCACGTAGCCACCGAAGCCGTCCGGCCCGACCTTGGTGAGCACGGCGGTGCGACGGCCGAGCCGGGCGGCCGCGACCGCGACGTTGGTCGCGGTGCCGCCGAGCGACTTGGCGAACGTCGACACTCCCGCCAGCGGGACCCCGCTCTGCTCGGGGTACAGGTCCACCCCGACCCGGCCGACCGTCAGCGCCTCCAGTCTCATGTGGACTCCACCTGCCGCAGTTCGTGTTCCAGCGCCTCCAGCTCGGCGCCGCCCGCCATCTGCTTCGTCAGCTCCGGCAGGGTGATGTCGGCCTTCTCGTACGAACCCAGCGCCGCGCCCCGCTTGAGCAGGAGGAACCGATCGCCCACCGGATAGGCGTGGTGCGGGTTGTGCGTGATCAGCACGACGCCGAGGCCGCGGTCCCGCGCCTGCGCGACGTACTTGAGCACGACCCCGGCCTGTTTGACGCCGAGCGCGGCCGTCGGCTCGTCGAGGATCAGGACCTTCGCGCCGAAGTACACCGCTCGGGCGATCGCGACGCACTGCCGTTCACCGCCGGAGAGCGTGCCCACCGGCTGCTCGACGTCCCGCAGGTCGATGCCCATGTCCGCCAGCGCCTTCTTCGTCGTCTCGCGGCCCTTCTTCCGGTCCAGCGCCCGGAACGGGCCGAAACCGATCGTCGGCTCCGAGCCGAGGAAGAAGTTCCGCCAGACGCTCATCAACGGGACCACGGCGAGATCCTGGTAGACCGTCGCGATACCCCTGTCCAGCGCCTCGCGTGGGGAGGTGAACCGGACCGGCTGCCCCTCCACTGTGTACTCGCCGCGGTCGTGCTGGTGCACCCCGGCGAGGATCTTGATCAACGTCGACTTGCCGGCGCCGTTGTCGCCGAGCACGCAGGTGACCTCACCCGCGTTGACCACAGTGGACACGTCACGCAGCGCGATGACGCTGCCGTAGGTCTTGCCGACGTCGGTGACTTCGATGAGATTCATCGCCGTACCCTCTCCGCGCGACGCCGGAAGGCGTTGTTGACCAGGACCGCGGCGAGCAGCATCACGCCGAGGAAGAGCATGAACCAGTCGCTGTCCCAGCGGGCGAACACGATGCCCTGCCGCGCCATGCCGAAGATCAGCGCGCCGATCGCGGCGCCGATCGCCGAGCCGAAGCCGCCGGTGAGCAGGCAGCCCCCGATCACCGCGGCGATGATGTACTGGAACTCCAGCCCGATGCCCTGGTTGGCCTGGACGCTGGCGAAGCGCAGGATGTTGATCGAGCCGACCAGCCACGCCGCGAGCGCCGTGGTCATGAACAGCAGGATCTTCGTGCGCACCACGGGCACGCCGACCGCGCGCGCACTGGCCGCCGAGCCGCCGACCGCGAAGATCCAGTTCCCGAACCGGGTGCGGACCAGCAGCCACGCGGCCAGGAGCGCGAACCCGATCCACCACACGATGGAGATCTGGAACGGCGTGCCCCCGATGTCCACAGTGGACGCGAAGACGAAACCGGAGGACGCGTAGCCGTCGGCCGAGCGCATCCCCGACACCTGCACGGTGCCGGTGACCAGCCGGGTCACGCCGAGGTTGAGGCCCTGCAGGGCGAGGAACGTGCCGAGCGTGACGATGAAGCTCGGCAGCCCGGTCTTCAGCACCAGCCAGCCGTTGAACGCGCCGACACCGAGCGCGAACACCAGCGAGACACCCAGTGCGAGCCAGACGTTCCAGCCCGCCTGCGTCGCCAGGATCGCGGTGACCAGCGAGGTGGACGCCGTCAGCACGCCCGCGGACAGGTCGAACTCGCCGCCGACCATGAGCAGCGACACCGCGACGGCCATGATGCCGAGCGTCGACGCGTCGTCGAGCCAGGTCGCGACGCCGCTGGCGCTGAAGAACTGGTCCGTGACGAGGGTGAAGAACAGGAAGACGACGACCGCGCCGAGCAGCGCGCCGATCTCCGGGCGGATCACGAGCCGGTCCAGCAGGCGTGGCCTTGCGACGCGTTCGTCGAGCGTTGTCGTGGTCATCGAGTGCCCCTTTGCACGTACCGGCCCACCTTGTCCACAGTGGATTTGTCGACCAGGTCGGGACCGGTGAGCACCGGCTTCCCGCCGCCGACGACATTGGCGTTGTCCCGGTACAGCTTCAGGAACGTCACCGGCAGGTAGCCCTGCTCGTACTGCTGCTGATCGACCGCGAACTGGACCTCGCCCGCCTTGATCGCGGCCACCACGTCGGAGTTGAGGTCGAACGTGCCGACCTGTGCCTTCGAGGCCACCGCCTTGATCGCGCTCACCGCGCGCGCCGCGACCTGGGAGTTCAGCGTGAGCACCGCGTCGAGTGCGGAGTCGGTCTGCACCGCGCCGCGGATGCGGGATTCGGCGTCGGCCGGGTTGCTGATGTCCACCTGCAACGTCTGGACGTCGCCGCCGAAGCCGGCCTTCGCACCGTCACAGCGCTGCGCCTGGCCGACGTTGCCCGCCTCGTGGATCACGCACAGCAGCTTCTTCTTGCCGAGCGCCTTGAACTTCTTCCCGGCCTCCTGCCCGGCGATCGCCTCGTTCTGCCCGACGTGCGTCAGCGCGCCGTAGCCCGCGCTCCTGTCCTCACCGGAATTGATCGTGACCACCGGGATTCCCGCGTGGACGGCGGCCTCGATGGAGGGTTTCAGCGCCTCGGGGTTGGCCATCGACACCACCAGGCCGCCGACGTGCTGGGCGACCGCGTTGTCGATCAGCTTGGCCTGGTTGCCGGGATCGCCGTCGGAGTTGTATTCGACGCCGACGTTCAGATCCTTGCCCGCCTGTTCGGCGCCGTTCTTGACCACGTTCCAGAACGCGTCGCCCGCGGTGCCGTGCGTGATGACCGCGACGCGCAGCGGCCCGGTGTCGGCGGGCACGGGCGCGCCCGTAGCGGCCTTGGGCTCGGCCGCCGGGCCGGTGCAGGCCGACAGCAGCAGCAATCCCGCTGCCGCCGTCAGTCCCGCGATGAAGCGATGGGACCTCATCGTCTCTCCTCGCTCTGCCTTCTTGTTAACCGGTCGCCAGGCGACCGGCGACCCCGAGCAGGTACGCCAGGCTCGTGGCCACGTCCCGTTTCGGAAGATCCACCGGGCTTTCCTCGCGCAATGCGGTGTCCTGTTCCAGGACGTACCACCCGTCGTAGCCCGCCTCGTGGACGAACCCGACCATCGCGTCGATGTCGACGTCTCCTTCACCGAGCGGAACATACAACCCGGCACCGACAGCTTCGGTGTAGCCGACCCGTCCGGCACGCACGTCCTCGGCGAGTTTTCCGTTGACGTCCTTGAGATGCACATGCCCGACACGGTCCGGATGACGCTTCGCCAGTTTCACCGGATCGGTGCCCCCGACGAGCAGATGACCGGTGTCCAGACACAGCGGGAGAGCCGAGTCGGCGAGGAACCGTTCGACCTCCCGCTCGGTCTCCACATGCGTGCCGACGTGCGGGTGCAGCACCGTCGTGAGGCCGTGTTCCGTTGCGATGTCACGGATTTTCGCCGCGGTGGCGACCAGTGCCGCCCACTCGTCGTCGAGCAGCGGCGTCCGTTCGTCGTAGCCGTGGAGCCCGGTCGCGGCGGCGAGCACGAGGACTTCCGCGCCACACTCGGCGAACAGCGCGGCGGACTCCTCGGCCGCGGCCAGCGCGGCATCGACGTTCTCGTGCAGGACGACGGCGAGGAAGCCGCCGATGAGGTTCAGCTCGTACTCGCCGAGCAGGGCGCGGAGATCGCCGGGTTCGCGGGGAAGGTAGCCGGGCGGGCCGAGTTCGGTCGCGCGGATGCCCAGTTCGGCCATCTCGCCCAGCACGGTCGAAGCGTCGAGCACCCGGCCCCAGCCGGGCACTTCGCACACGCCCCACGAGATGGGCGCGGCGGCGATGCGGATCCCGGACGACGTGGCGGGCATGGACGGCACTGTCATCGACTCTCCAGCCGGGTCGGGGTTAGAGCGCTCTATTGATTAGAGCGCTCTAATCTTGTAGCGTCCGTCACAGCGAAGTCAAGGGCCGATTCGGAAGGGGGCGCCGATGACCCGGCCGACCATGGAGGACGTCGCCGAGCGGGCGGGTGTCTCACGCGCGCTCGTCTCGCTCGTGATGCGGAATTCCCCCAAGGTCTCCGACCAGCGCCGTGCCGCCGTGCTCAAGGCGGCCGAGGAGCTGGGCTACCAGCCGCACGTGATGGCGCGGTCGCTGGCCAGCCGGACCTCGACCGTGGTGGGCGTGATGGTTTCCGATCTCCGTAACGCCTTTTTCGCCGACGTCGTGGAGGGGCTCGACGCCGCGGCGCAGGCGGCGGGCTTCGACCTGATCCTGAACACCGGCGGCCGCAGCCCGGCCCGCGAACGTGCCGCGCTGCGCAGCCTTCTCTCGTTCCGTCCAGCCGGCGTCGTCCTGCTTTCGCCGGTCGCGCCCGCGTCCGCGATCGACGCGGCGGCCGAGCAATGCCCGGTCGTGCTCGTCTCACGGACCTCGCGCGCGCCGGGCGTCGACACCGTGAACGACGACGGCGAGGCGGGTGCCGCGATGGCCGTCGAGCACCTCGTCGCGCTGGGACACCGGCGGATCGCGCATCTCGACGGCGGGGGTGCGGCGGGCGCTGCGGCCCGGCGCAAGGGGTTCGGCCAGGCCATGCTCGCGCACGGCCTGGAGCCGATCGTCGTGCGCAGCGAGCACACCGACACCGCGGGCGAGAAGGCGGTGCGGGAACTGCTGTGCCGGTACCCGAGGGCCGAGTTGCCCACGGCGTTGCTGGCGGGCAACGACTTCAACGCGGTCGGCGCGATTTCGGCGCTGGAGGAGGCCGGGTTCCGTGTGCCGGGCGACGTCTCCGTCGTCGGCTACGACAACACCTCGCTCGCCGCACTCCGCCACGTCTCACTGACCACTGTGGACCAGCCGAGGACCGAGATGGGCAGGCTGGCCCTCGAAGCCCTGCTGGAGCGGGTCCGCGGCGAACGCGCCGAACCGGTGCGGCACCTGCTGCATCCCCGCCTGGTGGTCCGGTCGACCACCACGAGCCCGCAAGGAGAAACACCGTGACCGAACTCGTCCCGCACTGGATCGACGGTGCCCGCACCCCGGGGGTGTCCACCCGCCGTGGTGAGGTCTTCCAGCCCGCGACCGGGGCCGTCGCCCGCCAGGTCGCGCTGGCGGGGGAGTCCGATGTGGACACCGCGGTCGCCTCGGCGGTCAAGGCCGCGCAGGACTGGTCGGAGACGTCGCTGACCTCGCGGACCCGGATCCTGTTCAAGTTCCGCGAGCTGGTCGACGCGCATCGCGACGAGCTGGCTCGGCTGATCACCGCCGAGCACGGCAAGGTCCTCGCCGATGCCGCCGGGGAGGTCCAGCGCGGCCTTGAGGTCGTCGAATTCGCCTGCGGCATCGCGCATCTGCTCAAGGGCGAACACTCCGAGCAGGTCTCGCGCGGCGTGGACGCGTACTCGATCCGGCAGCCGCTCGGCGTCGTCGCCGGGATCACGCCGTTCAACTTCCCGGTCATGGTCCCGATGTGGATGTTCCCGATCGCCATCGCGTGCGGGAACACGTTCGTGCTCAAGCCGTCCGATCGCGATCCGTCGGCTTCGCTGCGCCTGGCCGAGCTGTTCACCGAGGCGGGCCTGCCGCCGGGCGTGCTCAATGTCGTCCAAGGCGACGCGGAGGCGGTGAACGCGCTGCTGGCGCACCCGGGCATCGCCGGGGTGTCGTTCGTGGGCTCGACACCGATCGCCCGGCACGTCTACGAGACCGGCACGCGCCACGGCAAGCGGGTCCAGGCGCTGGGCGGGGCGAAGAACCACATGATCGTGCTGCCGGACGCGGACATCGCGGGCGCGGCCGACGCGGCGGTTTCGGCGGGCTACGGCAGCGCGGGCGAGCGCTGCATGGCGATCTCCGTGGTGGTCGCGGTGGGGCATACCGGCGACGAACTGGTCGAGGCGATCGCCGAACGCACCCGCGCGCTCACTACCGGCCCCGGCACCGACGAGGACGCGCAGATGGGCCCGGTGGTCACCGGCGCTGCCCGTGACCGGATTCTGTCCTCTGTGGACGCAGGGGAGCGGGCGGGCGCGGCCCTCGTGGTCGACGGCCGCGGCCTCGCGCCGGAAGGGCACGAGGGTGGTTTCTGGGTCGGGCCGACGTTGTTCGACCACGTCACGCCGGAGATGTCCGTCTACACCGACGAGATCTTCGGGCCGGTGCTCGCCGTGGTGCGAGCGGAATCGTTCGAGGCCGCGCTGGAACTGGTCAACGCCAACCCGTACGGCAACGGCACCGCGATCTTCACCACCGACGGCCTGGCCGCGCGGGAGTTCGAGCGCCGCGTCACGGTCGGGATGGTCGGTATCAACGTGCCCATCCCGGTGCCGATGGCCTACTACTCCTTCGGTGGCTGGAAGGACTCGCTCTTCGGTGACACGCACGTCCACGGAGCCGAAGGCGTGCGGTTCTACACCCGGGCCAAGGCGGTCACTTCGCGGTGGCCGCGGCAGGCGAACGGCGTCGATCTCGGATTCCCCACACACCGTTGAACCGGCACTGAACAGTGACTTCAAGGAGGGCAGCAATGAAGCTGGGACTGGCGGGCACCGGCCGCATCGGCACGTCGCACGCCGAGACGTTGAAGGGTTTCGACGAGGTCGGCGAGGTCGTCGTCGCCGATGTGGACGCCGAACGCGCGCGGGCGGCCGCCGCGAAGCTGGGAGTCACCGCGGCCGACAGCATCGACGCGTTGTTCGGGGCCGGGCTCGACGGCCTGGT
Organism: Amycolatopsis sp. NPDC059021; assembly: GCF_042739895.1. Classification (NCBI taxonomy): domain Bacteria; kingdom Bacillati; phylum Actinomycetota; class Actinomycetes; order Pseudonocardiales; family Pseudonocardiaceae; genus Amycolatopsis; species Amycolatopsis sp. NPDC059021. The sequence continues at coordinate 11,697 of NZ_JBHYIQ010000061.1, read as the reverse complement.
CGTCACGGCGGCGACCGACGCGCATCCCGCGCTGATCACCCGTGCCGTCGACGCGGGCATCCCGGTGTTCTGCGAAAAGCCGGTGGCCGTGGACATCCCGGGCACCCTGTCCGTGATCGAGCACATCACCGGCTCCGACGTACCGGTGCAGATCGGCTTCCAGCGGCGGTTCGACGCCGGCTACACCGCGGCTAGGGCGGCGGTGGCTTCGGGAGAATTGGGCTGGTTGCACACGGTGCGGGCGACGACGCTCGACGCCGCGCCGCCGCCCGCGGAGTACGTTCCGCATTCCGGCGGGCTTTTCCGCGACTGCGGGGTGCACGACTTCGACATCATCCGCTGGGTCACCGGCCGCGCGGTGACGGAGGTGTACGCGCGGGGTGCCAACCGGGGCGAGCGGTTCTTCGTGGACGCGGGCGACGTCGACACCGGGGCGGCGACGTTGACGCTGGACGACGGCACGCTCGTCACGGTGTCGCTGAGCCGGTACAACGGCGCCGGCCACGATGTGCGGCTCGAGGTGCTCGGCTCGAAGGCGAACGTCGTGGTCGGGCTGGACGACCGGGTGCCGCTGCGCTCGGTCGAACCCGGCGTTCCCGCGTTGCCGGGCCCGGTCTACCCGGGGTTCATGGAGCGCTTCCGGCCCGCGTACACCAGCGAGCTGAAGACGTTCCTCGACGTCGTCGCGCGCCGTGCCGAAAGCCCGTGCGGGGTGCTCGACGCGCTGGAGGCGTTCTACATCGCCGAAGCCTGCGAGCTTTCCCGTCGTGAACGCCGTCCGGTGGAGGTGGCCGAAGTTCGCCGTTAGCCTCCCTCGGCGGACGCCGGACTGACAGACTCGGGTGCTGCCGTTCGAGCACTGTCAAGGAGGACCCGGTTTGACGTTCGCCGTGGGCATTTTCGACCTGTTCCTCTACGCGGTCCCCGGCGCGTGCCAGCTCGCGTTCCTGGTCTACCTGGGAGCGCGGCTGCACGTCGTCGACGTCGCCCGCCTGTCCTCGCTGCCCGCCGTGCTGCTGCTGGTGGCCGTCGTGGTCGTCAGTTACGTCCTGGGGCACCTCGTCAACGCGCTGTGGGCGGTGGTGAGCCGGGTGCTGCCGATGCGGAGCGGGCGGCAGACGGCCAAGGAGTCCTTCCTCGCGCGGAACCCGCAGGTCCGGGAGCGTGCCTACATCCACGCCGACCCGGCGTTGCTGCGGCAGGGGGTGGCGGTGCAGGACAAGGAGGCCGCCGCGCAGATCGACCGGCTGATGTCCCAGGGCCTGATGGTGCGGAACCTGACCCTGCCGCTCTCGTTCGGGTTCGTGGCCGCCGTGGTCGAGCTGATCGCCGGCGGGCACCGGATCCTGGCCGCCTGCTGTGCGGTGCTGCTGGCGGCCGCGGTGGCCGGGGCGTACCGGGAAGGGCGCAAACTGGTGCGCTGGGCCGATCTGCGGACCTGGGAGACCTGTTTCTGGATGCCGGATCTGGACACCGTGCTCGATCCGGCCGACGACGCCAGCTAGGGCCGGAGCAGCTTGCGGACGGTGCGGGCGACGAGGTCGGCCGCGCGGGGCGGGGGAGTACGGCCCGCGGACAGATAACGGTGGACCACCGCGCGGGGAATTTCGACCAGCGCCAGTACGACCTCCTCGTCGCTGCTTCCGGTGATCCCGGGCAGTTTCGCCGTCGCCTTCTTCAACGCCGCCTTCAGTTCCTCGTCCGCCTTGGCGGTTTCGGCGACGGCGGTCGCCGACCAGTCCGCCGGGCCGAAGGCGCGTTTGCCCGCGTCCAGTACGCGGGCGGCCGCCGGGTTCTTGCGGCACCACAGGACGACACCCGAGGCCGCTTCGGCCGCGGCGTCCACGGAATCCGCGTCGCCGAGCGCGGTGATGAACGTGCTCTGGAAGTCGCGGAGCGCGCGGAGCCAGAGTTCGGACAGCAGGGCAGGGCGGTCGGGGAACCGGTGGTAGACCGAGCCGCTCGGCGCGTCGGTGGCCTTCGCGACGGCCGCCATGGTGACCGCGCGGACACCGCCTTCGGCGAACAACGCCGCCGCGGCGTCGAGGAACTGCGCGCTGGTGTGTGCCGGGGGCCTGCCCATGTTGTAGAGACTATGCTCTAATACGTTCTAGAGGAAAGTCTCTAGAACGGAGTTCCCGTCATGGCGGTCTACAACGTGCATTCCCGGCGGTTCGACGTCCCCGCGGCCCGGGTGGGGGAGTTGCTGAGCACCCTGGCCACCGCCGGCGACCGGCTGTGGCCTGCCGGAGACTGGCCGCCGATCCGGTTCGACGGCCCGCTCGCGCCCGGGGCACGGGGCGGGCACGCGTCGGTCCGGTACTTCGTGGAGTCGGTCGTTCCCGGCAGTGCCGTGCGGTTCCGGTTCACCGCACCGCGCGGGCTCGGCGGCTTCCACGAGTTCGCCGTCCTGCCCCGCGGCGAGGATGCCTGCGAACTGCGGCACGTCCTCGCCGGACGGCTTTCCGGCTCGGCACTGGTGACCTGGCCGCTGTTCTGGCGCCCGATGCACGACGCCGTCCTGGAACAGTTGCTGGACAACGCCGAACGGGCGCTGACCGGCGGGATCGCGCGCCCGTCGGTGTGGTCGCCCTACGTCCGCTTCCTGCGGTCGCTCGCGCGTGCGGCCCAAATTCGTTCGCCGCGTTCTTCGCCGGATGCGAAGCTCGGGGTGTGACCGACGTACACCTGACCCCGCTGGACGAGGAATCCCTCGCCAGGCTGCTTGACGCGGCCGTGGCCGACGCGGACCCGCTGGAAGTGATGCCGCCGATCGAGGGCCCGCCCGGGTGGACCGCCGAACGGCGCGACGCGTTTCTCGCCTTCCATCGGCGACGGTCCCTCGACCCGGCCACCGCCGTGGAGACCACGTGGGTGATCGACGCCGACGGCCGCGCCGTGGGGGCCGCCCGGCTGGAACCGGCGGGCGACGCGGTCGAGGCCGGGATCTGGCTGGGCCGGTCGGTCCGCGGCCAGGGCCTCGGGCGGCAGGTCGCGGCCGCACTGCTCGACGCCGCGCGTACGGGCGGCGCCGCCCGCTTCGTCGCCTCGACGACCACGGGCAACGCCGCCGCGCGGCGCCTTCTCGCGAACGCGGGCGCCGACCTCACCGTCCACGGCGGCGACGTCGATGCCACGCTGGACCTCTAGAGCCGGGGAATGACCTCGGCGCGGACATACTCGTCGGCGTCCCGGTCGCCGATGTGCGGGCCCTGGACGACGGTGACGCCCTTGGCGTTTGCGGCGGCCAGCAGCTTCTCCCGCGAGGGCGGTTCGACACCGCCGCCGAGGACGAGCGCCGAGATGTCACCCTCGGCGATGCGGGCCAGCGCGGCCTCGTCGGTGGTCATTCCTTCGGCGGAGTGACCGGCGGCCGAGATCGCCGCCACCACCTTGGTCACGACGCGCGGATTCCGGCCGAGCAGCAGTACGGTCATGATTGCCTCCTCACTCCCAGCCTGGAACCTCGACTTATCTGGAAGTCAAGCCCGGTTTCCGTCTCAGGGGGCAGGTCCAGCCATTCCCCGATGGGCAGCACATGGGCGCGTTGTCCGGCGTGCGCGCGGAACTCGTTCTCCGGGAGTAGCCGTTGAACATCGTGTCGCCGCCGTGGAAGACCCGCTGCCCGTCGGCCTGCACCACCCAGTTCGGCTGGGGATCGCCCAGCCCGTCGACGGCGGTGACGCGGAACGGCCCGATGTCGCGGGTGGACCAGGCATCCACGACCTCGGCGGCCGGCCGGTGCCGGGTCAGCTCGCGCTCGGCCGGCAGCGTCGTGACGTTGTCCACGTTGTCCACGTTGTCCACGTCGTCACCGTGGCCGGAGCACCGGTGCCTCCGGCGTCAGCACATCCGCGAGCGCGGCCGCGTCGGTGTGGTCCCGGTGCAGGTGGGTGACCAGCGCGGCGGTGACCGTCCCGCTCGGCGTCGTCAGTCCCTCGCCGGGCTTCCCTCCCGTGAACAACGGTGAGAGGTCCCGGACATAGTCGATCACCAGCCGCTTGCCACCCGCCTCGAGTTCCAGCCCGGCCCAGCCCAGTCGTCGCACCCCCATCAAGCACTTCGGCACCAAGGAGACGCTGCAGACCTCCACGCTGGACAAGGCGTTCGTGGACTTCTGGCACCGGGTGGTCGAGCCCGCGCCGGCCGAGCCGCCGGGGCTGCGGCGGCTGCGCGCGGTGTGTGCCGACTCGGTGGGCTACCTGGAAACGCCCCTGCTGCCCGGCGGCTGCCTGATGACCGCGGCCATGCAAGTCCAGCACGACCGGGCGGCCGCGGGCCGGGCCTGCCGCGATCGAACGCGCCCTGGACCAGTCCTGACGGCATACCTGGCTCTTTGAAGCAGGCACCGTCGCTAGGCTCAGGACATGGTGGTTGTCGCTGCGCTCCAGCTGGGTGCGTCACCAGAAGGAACCGCGGCCACACTCGAGAGGCTTCTGGGTTTCGAGGAGGCGATTCGCGCCGCCGGTGCCGCGGTGGTGGTGCTGCCCGAGGCGATTCTCGGTGGCTACCCCGAAGCTGGGTTGACCGGTGATGCCTTTGCCCGCTACTTCGGCCAAGCTGTGGAGATCCCGGGCCCGGAGACCGATGCGCTGGCCGGGCTCGCGGCCCGGACCGGTGCGTCCCTGGTCGCCGGGGTGATCGAACGGTCGGGCTCGACGCTGTACTGCACGGCGGTCTTCCTGGATCCCGTCCGGGGCTTGACCGCGACGCATCGCAAGCTGGCGGCGACCGGACGAGAGCGTTTGGTCTGGGGCCGCGGCGACGGTTCCACTCTGCCGGTCGTGCCTACCGCCGCGGGCCCCGCGGGTGTCGCGATCTGCTGGGAGAACCTGATGCCACTGCTGCGTGCGGCGATGTACGCCAAAGGCGTGCAGCTGTGGTGTGCGCCGACGGTGGACGACAGCGACGCCTGGCTGGCCTCGCTACGGCATATCGCCTGCGAAGGCCGGTGTTTCGTGATCAGCGCGTGTCAGTACGGGACCTGCGAGGAATTCGCCGGCGGCAGCGCGATCGTCGGCCCGCTCGGAGATGTCCTCGCCGGCCCGTTACGCGACAGCGAAGGGCTGGTGACCGCGGAGATCGACCCTGCCGAGGTCGTCGCGGCCCGCCGGGATCTGGATGTGTCCGGCCACTACGCCCGTCCCGACATCTTCACGCTGACCGTCGACCAGACACCCCGTCCCGGCGTCGCTTACCGCACGGACGTATGAGGGAGTGTTTCTTCCGGACGTGCGTTCGGCTCAGGTTCTGAGGTGGATGGTGTTGCGTCGGGGTGTGCGGGTCGCGTCCAGCCAGGTGGGCGGGATGAACTCCGGTAGTCCGTCACTGGCGATGCGGACTTCCCATTCAGAGCTATGGATCAGCTTGTGGTGGACGGAACATACGAGCACGAGATTGTCCACTTTGGTCTCACCATGATGTGCCCAAAACACCACATGATGCGCCGTACAACGATAAGCGGGCGCATCGCAGCCTGGGAAGGCGCAGCCTCCGTCGCGTCGGATGAGTGCTCGGCGTATGCCGGGGGTGGCGAGTCGCTGCGCGCGTCCCACGTCGAGGGGTTCGCTGTGTGAGCCCAGGACCATCGGGATGATCTTGGCGTCGCAGGCGAGCCGCCGTGCTTCGGCGGCGGTGATCTCCCCGAGCAGATCGAGAGTCGCCTGTCCGATCCCGGACCGCAGATCCTTGAGCCCGACCGTCACGACAATGTGCGTGGCTTCCCCGGCCTGGGTAGGCAGGTCGGGGTGTTCGGCCCACATGCGCACCAGTTCGGAGAACGCGCAGCCGCGTCGCTCCCACTGAGTGCGCGTGTCGCGGCCCTCTTCCTCGGTGGCCGGGCGTGGCTTGGCGAGTGGATCCAGCATCGCTTGCAGGCGTGCCGAGGTTTCGTCGTCGACGCGGGCCTTGATCTGATGCCCGCCGTCGCGGTGCGGGGCGATGGAGAACTCGGGCTGGAAGGGTTTCGGGTCCCGGGTTTTGGGCTCTTTCCCGTCGGGGTCGAGCTGGGCGAGCAGTCGTCGTCCGGCGGCGCGGATTTCGCGGGGGCCAGCGGAGCGGGCCAGTTCGGCCAGGATCTTCTCCGCCTGCCCCCGGTCCTGCACCGACACGGTCTGGGGAAGCTTGTCCAGCACCCGCAGGATTTCGTCGATCTGCGCGGCGCCGACCGCGCCCTCGGCAGCGGCCTGCGCGGTCGCGGGCGCAGCAGGCGGCTGCTCGCCGGAAGTCAGGTCGCGGGTGCCGTTCAACGCCAACGCTCGCGCCGCCCGTGCCTTCGCCTCGGCGTAGGGAATGTTCAACGTCTCTTGCAGTAGCCGCACAAGACTTCCGTACCCGGTGGTGTCGCGTATCCCGCGCCGTTCCAGCTCGGCCATGACCTCGCCCTGGACCGCGGCTTCACGGCGCTGCACACACTCGGACTCCAGGAGCCTGTCCAGCAGACAGTCGACATCCTCGCGCCACCACTCGGTGCGCGATGCCTGGGTGCTGCTGTCGACTGACATACCTCCACGATACGCCGCCTGATCGAACATGTGTGCTATCGATCGGGTGAACCTGCAGAACGCACTTTTCCTTGCTGTGTAAGGATTCTATTCATCGGCACGGTGTGCTGGCCCTGGCTTCGCGGACCTCGTCGTCTCGTCCAGTGGCGTCCACCCGGGATCCGACGGGACCATCCTTTGTGGATAGTGGCAATGCGAAGGAAGCCGCCAAGCGACTGTAAGAGCCTGTCTCACGCAGTGGTCTGTCCTAGGTGGTGATGTTGGCTGTGGCTGTTCGGTTGTCGTTGCGGTTGGCGCCGGATGAGATGTGGGCGCGGGCGAAGCCATTGCTCCCGGCGTTCGAGCCGCGCCGACAAGGTGGCTGTACAGCGCCGCTGGACGCGCGTGCGGCGTTCACCGCCATCGTGTACGTGTAGCACCGGACACTTCCGGACGAACTCGGTAGCCAGGGCCTGACCGACTGATCCCCTGCGATCGAATCTCATTCGAGCCATTCGGTGATGAACACGTCGCTGGCGTGGATGTCGGTCATCTCCAGCCGTCCCGGCCCGGTCTTGGCGAACTTGTGCGGGGTGTCCGGCGGGACGACGATGATCTGCCCGCCCCGGCCGATCAGCGTCCGGTCGTCGACGGTGAACAGCGCCTGGCCGGAGCGGATGAGGAACGTCTCGGTGTAGGGATGGCGGTGCAGCCGCGGTCCCGCGCCGTCGACGTCGGTGCTCACCATGATGAACGAGACAGGGGAACCGTGCGCCCTGCCCTCGAACTCGGGCAGCGGCTTGCCGTTCTCGTCGGTCAGGTCGGCGATCTCGACCACGTTCATGAATCCTCCACTGTGGACTTCCGGTCAATAGAACACCCTCAGGCGCGGCCAGATCCGTGACCACGGGGCGGACGGCGGCGAGCACAGCGAGATGTCGGTGCCCTGCTCGTCGTTGTGCAGGCCGAAGCCGTTGTCCTGGACGGCCACCCGTTCACATTCGCCGAGCACGTTCCGCACCGCGGGGCGGAGACGGCCGACGAACAGCACCGGACCGGTCATCGTGTCCGGCGGCGGTCCCCAGTCCGCATAGGACATATGGTTCGAGTACGGCTTCGGCAGCCCGAGCCCCGCGCCGAACCGTTCGAGGGCACCCGCCTGGCCGTAGTTGCCGGTGAGGATCACCGACACCGGGCGTCGCTCCGCCGGGATCCGTTGCCAGGCACGGGCGACCGTCGCGGTCAGCTCCGGCCAGCCGACCTGCTCGCCCTGGTCCTTGTTGAACGCCAGCACCGGACCGCCGAGCGCGGACACCGGGAGCACCGGCAGGCCGATCACGAGAGAGATCGCGGCGCCCGCGACCGCGAGGGCACGAGCGTAGCCACGCCGGGGGCTGCCGCCACGAGCCAGCAACCGCAGGGCGGGTTCCGCGCCGGCGGCCAGCAGGATGAGCAGCGGCGGCACCGCGTAGTACGGCTTCCCGCCGGCCAGCAGCAGGATGACGCACGCGAGCGGGTAACTCAGCGCGTACGCGCGGGCCCAGCGCAACCGGGGATCGCGCCACAACCGCACCAGGCCGGCGAGCCAGACCGGGACGAGCACGGGGGAGAGGTAGACCAGTTGCATCGGGACGAACAGCAGCCGGTTCTTCGTGCCGTCGTCGGTGCTGATGCCGCCGGCGACGGACAGCATCGGGAACTCGTGACCCGCCTGCCAGAACAGCACCGGCGCCATCAGCACCACCGCGATCGCGACCCCGCCGATCATCCAGCCGCTGACGAACACCGCGCGCGGACCGGTGATCAGCAGGCTGATCCCGAGCGCGGCGAGCAGCACGAGCACGAGCCATTTGTTCGCGAACGCGACGCCGACGGCCGCCCCGATCGCGAGCCACCACCGGCCGTCACCGGTGCGGAGCAGGCGGAGGCCGAGGAGCCCGATCACCGTCCACAGCAGCATGTCCGCACTGTTGGTGGAAACCATGTGGGACACCACGAGCACGTACCCGGACAACGCCGTCGCCGCCGCGGCCGCCGTCTGCGCCCCACGCCCGCCGCCGAATTCCCTCGCGGCGAGCGCGACGAGCACCACGGTCGCGGCTCCGCAGAACGTCGCGACCACCCGCAGCCCGGACGGCGTCTCGCCGAAGATCGCGGTGGCGGCTCTCGCGAGCATCGGCGTGATCGGCGGCTGGTCGACGTAGCCCCAGGCGGGCCGGTGGCCCGCGGCGACGAAGTACAGCTCGTCGCGGTGAAAACCGTAGCGGCCGGACAATGCGGTGAGCACGGCGACCTGCGCGACGACGACGGCCGCGACCGGCCACGCCGCGAATCGGGGCAGCGCCTTCTCCGGCGACCTTCCCGGTGATACGGCGGCTTCGTCCAACGCGGCCTCCCAGTCCGTGCCGGAAAGCCGGCACCCGCGTTCGCGACGCTAGCCGATCGGAGCGGCCGTGGTCGCCGGTTCGCCCGAGATCGTTGCCGGACCGGTTCCCAGCATCCGGGAGCCGGAATATCACGCGACGGCAGGAGTTCGGCACGGATGAGGTCGCACGGCGACCAGGAAGGACACCGGACATGTCCCCAGTGCCGAAACTCCACCTCGCGGTCGCGCTGGACGCGGCGGGCTGGCACCCGGCCGCCTGGCGCGAACCCGATGCCCGGCCCGCCGAGCTGTTCACCGCCCGCTACTGGGCGGATCTGGCAGGCGAGGCCGAACGCGGACTGCTCGACTTCGTGACGATCGAGGACTCCCTCGGAGTCCAGTCGAGCCTCCCGGACGGCTTCGACGACCGGACCGACCAGGTACGCGGACGGCTCGACGCGGTGCTCGTGGCGTCCCGGATCGCCCCGCTGACCCGGCACATCGGGCTCGTGCCGACGGCGGTCGTGACGCACACCGAACCGTTCCACCTCTCGAAGGCGATCGCCACGCTCGACTACGTCAGCAACGGGCGGGGCGGTCTGCGCGCCCAGGTCTCGCCGCGCCACACCGACGCCGCGCATTTCGGCCGCCGCGAACTCGGCGAGATCAGCTGGGACGACGTGGCGCACTTCGACCGGCAGAGCGCGATCGCGGATCTGCTCGAGGAGACCGCGGACTACGTCGAAGTCGTCCGCAGGCTCTGGGACAGCTGGGAGGACGACGCCGAGATCCGCGACGTCGCGACCGGCCGGTTCGTCGACCGGGAGAAGCTGCACTACATCGACTTCGAGGGCCGCTGGTTCAGCGTCCGCGGTCCCTCGATCACGCCGCGCCCGCCCCAGGGGCAGCCGCTGGTGGTCACGCTGGCGCATGCCGGTCTGCCGTATCGCGTCGGCGCGCGGGCGGCCGACGTCGTGCTGGTGACGCCGGGGGAGCGGGGCGAGATCCGGCCGATCGTCGAGCAGGTCCGCGCCGAGCAGGAGAACGCCGGACGCGCGGGCGAGCAGGTACACGTCTTCGCGGACATCCTCGTGTTCCTCGACGAGACCGAGTCGGCCGCTGTCGAGCGCAAAGCCCGGCTGGACGCGGTGGACGGCGCCGAGTACACGTCCGACACGCTGATCTTCACCGGCACCGCGGCGGGGCTCGCCGACCAGCTCGTCGCGTGGCGGGACGAAGGGCTGTCCGGATTCCGGCTGCGGCCCGGCGCGATCCCGCACGACCTCGAGGCGATCACCCGGGCGCTCGTCCCCGAACTGCGGGCCCGCGGCGTGTTCCGCGACGAGTACGAAGCCACCACCCTGCGCGGGCTGCTCGGCCTGCCCCGGCCGGCGAACCGTTACGCCGCCTAGAGAACGAGGACTTCGCGATGAGTACAGAGGGTAAGCCGCTGAAGCAGATCCACCTCGCCGCGCACTTCCCCGGCGTCAACAACACGACGGTGTGGAGCGATCCCGAGGCGGGCAGCCACATCGAGTTCGACTCCTTCGTCCATCTGGCGCGGACGGCCGAACGGGCGAAGTTCGACCTCTTCTTCCTTGCCGAGGGGCTCCGGCTGCGGGAGCAGAACGGCGAGATCTACGACCTGGACGTCGTGGGGAGGCCGGACACCTTCACCGTGCTGGCCGCGCTGGCGGCGGTCACCGACCGGCTCGGATTGGCCGGGACGATCAACTCGACGTTCAACGAGCCCTACGAGGTGGCCCGGCAGTTCGCCAGTCTCGACCACCTCTCGGCGGGCCGGGCCGCGTGGAACGTGGTGACCTCGTGGGACGCCTTCACCGGGGAGAACTTCCGGCGCGGCGGTTTCCTGCCGCAGGATCAGCGGTACGAACGGGCCAAGGCGTTCCTGACCACCGCGGCCGAGCTGTTCGACTCGTGGCACGGCGGGGAAGTGGTGGCGGACAAGGAAACCGGCGTCTTCCTCGCCGATCCGCGCGCCGGGGCGTTCGAGCACCACGACGCGCACTTCGACATCTCGGGCCGCTTCAACGTGCCGCGCTCCCCGCAGGGACGTCCGGTGATCCTGCAGGCCGGTGATTCCGATGAGGGGCGCGAGTTCGCCGCGTCGACGGCGGACGCGATCTTCAGCAGGCACGGCACGCTCGAAGCGGGCCAGGAGTTCTACGCCGACGTCAAGGGCCGTCTGGCGAAGTACGGTCGCCGCAACGAGGACCTCGTCGTCCTGCCCGCCGCGACGTTCGTGCTCGGCGACACCGACGCCGAGGCGCAGGAACTGGCCGACGTGGTGCGCCATCAGCAGGTCAGCGGCCAGACGGCGATCAAGTTCGCCGAGCAGCTCTGGAACCGCGACCTGTCCGGCTACGACCCGGACGGCCCGCTGCCCGACGTCGATCCGGTGGTGGGGGAGAACACCATCGCGAAGGGCCGGGCCAGCGTCCGGATGTACCGCGACCCGCTGGCGACGGCGAAGCAGTGGCGGGAGCTGGCGGCGGCGAAGAACCTTTCGCTGCGGGAGCTGATCATCGAGGTCACCGGGCGGCAGAACTTCATCGGTTCGCCCGCCACGGTGGCGTCGTCGATCAACGAACTCGTGCAGGCCGACGCCTCCGACGGCTTCATCCTCGTCCCGCACGTGACCCCGGGCGGGCTGGACCGCTTCGCCGACGAGGTCGTCCCGCTCCTGCAGGAACGCGGGGTGTTCCGTACCGAATACAGCGGGACGACGCTGCGTGATCACCTCGGCATCGGCGCCCCGCGCCCGCTGAGCTGACGGGGGAGGTAACGGTCCGTGGGGGCCTCCCCGAGGGACCCAGAGTCCCTCAAGGC